>NZ_JBYMAP010000021.1:0-27787 GCF_057766305.1 Methylomonas sp. BG-2
ATGACCAAATTGACGCTGAAATTGAGAAACTAACCAGGTATGTTAGTTTCGGGCTTCCGATGCTCCTTAAGCCATTAGCTGATATAAAAAACCAGGATTCCAAGATAATTTCCTCAATTGAATTGGGAGTATATACTCCAATTTCTAAATATTTGTCGGATCGGGGGGTACCTAGGGAAACAGCCATCAAGGTTGGAGCACTTCATAAAAATAGCTTTACAGGCAAGGAGATGGAAAGCATTGATCTAGGTATCGTCCGAAAACAACTAAATTTTTGGGAACTCCAGCATATGGAGCACATTATTTAAGAAGCCCGCGTAGCCGCGATTAAATGTCGGTTGTCCGATAATTTCGCTGACATTGGCTCTACAACGCCTCCGGCCGATTGGAGACGATTGCAGCGTTGGTCGCCATTAAAAAAGAGATTCCCGAACACCAAACGATTTGTACGCAACGCCCGAGCAATTAACGCAAGGCTCTGAGCCTTGCGGGCAACGTTAAAAGTCTTGCGCGCAGGGCAAAAAGTGATTCTCGCAATACTAAAAGAGTTGCGCGCAACTCTCCGAGCAATAATTGCAAGGCTCCGAGCCTTGCGGGTAATGCTAAAAGCCTTGCGTGCAAGGCAAAAAGCAATTCCCGCAACACTAAAAGCGTTGCGCGCAACGCTCCGAGTATTAAACGCAAGGCAAAAAGCAATTCTCGCAAGACTAAAAGACTTGCGCGCAACTCTCCGAGCAACCAGCGCAAGGCTCAGAGACCTACCCGCAACGCGAGCAGAAAAACGTCGCGTTTACGGCCGACTTTCCGACACTCTCAACTAGAACCGCGGCCGTCCGGATTGATCCCCGCTGTCGAGATATTCAGCTTTGCACGCCAATGTGGTCTAATCAGCGCCCCATTCCATTTCCAAACGTTTCCGCAATGCCGCACGGCCGATTGTTCCGCACCGCCAGTCTATTGATCGTCGCTGTTTTGGCGGCTTGCGACCGGGCGCCCGAAGGCGCTGCCCAGTCCGGCGCGGTGGCGGAGCCGGTGCAAATCGTCGATTTCCAGGCACTGGGCCTGCGGGGTTTGCAAAGTTTCGACGTGCAGGCCGGCGGCGCGAAGGTGCATGCGGCGTTCATCGCCGGCGGCGCCGATCCTCACCAGCCGTATATCGGCTATCTACATTCGGAAGACGGCGGCCGGCATTGGTCGGCGCCGGTGGCGCTGGCCGGGCAATTCCAGCGGCCGGTGGAATCGAAAACCGGCAACGATATACAAGTGGCCGCCAGCGGCGACAACGTGGTGCTGGTCTGGCAAGTCAGCGGCGAGATTCCCGGCATGGGCCCGCTGTTCGTGGCGCGTTCGGCCGACGGCGGCCAAAGCTGGCAAGCGGGCGCTAACCCGACCGGCAGCGACATCGACCAATCCCACCACGATCTGGTGGCCGACGCGGCCGGCCGTTTTCATCTGGTCTGGCTGGACGACCGCGACGAAAACGGTTACCAGGGCGTGCGCTACGCCCGCTCCGACGACGCCGGCCTGCATTGGCAATTGGCACAAAGCGTTGACGACAGCAGTTGTTCGTGTTGCTGGAACCGGATCGCGGCGGCGCCGGACGGCAAGATCGACATTCTGTACCGCGACATGCAGCCGCGCGACATGGCCTTGGCGCAATCCGCCGACGCCGGCGCCAATTGGCAACGGACCGCCACGGTCGGCGCGTTCGGCTGGAAATTCGAGGGTTGTCCGCACAACGGCGGCGCACTGGCTTACGCCGGCGACGGCAGCCGCCACGCGTTGGTTTGGACCGGTGCCGACCAACAAGTTGGCTTGTATCATTTGCAGTCCGCCAACGGCGGCGCGGCTTGGAGCGCAGCGCATCGGCTGGGCGGCGACACCAGCCCGTTCCACGCCGATCTGGCCGCCGCTCCGGACCGGCTGGCGGCGATCTGGGACGCCATCGGTCCGCAAGGTTCCAGGGTATACTGGAGCGTTTCCACGGACAACGGCGCCGCTTGGACAGACAGTCAGGTGCTGTCATCGGCCGGCGCGTCGGCCGGTTTTCCCCGGCTGGCGGCGACCGACGCCGGCTGGCTGGCGATGTGGTACGAACAAATGCCCGGCCAGCCCAAGCAGTGGCGCGCCGCGCTGATCCATTAGTTTTAAGTCATACACGAGGTCATCATGCCCAAGTCGCGCATTACAACAATAATAAAATCCGGCCTGCTGGCGGCGGCGTTGCTCAGCCCGCTGTCGGCGTCGGCGCACGCCATTTTGGTCAAATCGCAGCCGGCCAAGGACGAGGAAGTCAAGGAAGCGCCCAAGCAAGTGGATTTGTGGTTTAACGACCCGGTACGTAGCGAGTATAAAGCAGTGGCGGTTATCGACAGCGCCGGCAAGCGGGTGGACAACCACGACGTCGAGCAAAGCCTGACCGACGGTTCGCACATTCACGCCACGGTCGCCAATTTGGCGCCGGGCAAGTACACCGTGCGTTACCGGGTGGTGTCGGAAGATACCCACATCGTCACCGGCAAATTCGAATTCACCGTCAAACCTTAATTCTCAGGCCCCACCATGACCCGCTTTTCTGCTTCGATCACCGCCTGCTTGCTGGCCGCGCTGCCGCTGTTGAGCGGCTGCGACAAACTCGGCTTCGGCGCCAAGCAATCCAACGCGTTGGGCAATCGCCCGGATCTGGATTGCATCATCGCCAACGATTTTTACGCGGTGCATTTCAGTGCCTATGTCCAGCCGGAAAAAACCGATAACCCCGCCGACGCCAAGGCCGCCTTCGTGCCGTTCTGCCAGCAAATTCCCCGGGCCGGCAAGATGTTTTTCACCGCCGATTTGATCGACCGCGACATTCGCAGCACGCCGATCGGCGTGAAGCTGGTCGAAGTCGAAAAAACCGGCCAGCCGGCGCCGGACGACATTCGCGAGTTGCGCACCGTCGCGGAATTCCCGGCCAAGTTGTATCCGCGCGGTGCGGTCGAAGCCCAGGCCAACGTCGACAAAACCGGCGACTACGTGCTGTACTTTTTAATCGGCGATGCGATCGAGGAAGACGATAAATTCCGGGTGCCGCTGGAAGTCGGCGTGGCACCGGCCGGCGCCCAGCCGCCGCTGGCTTTGATCGGCGGCGGCGCGGCCGGTTTGGTGTTGGCCGGGTTGGGCGCGTGGGTTTTATGGCGCAAACGCAAATCGCGCGCGGCGGCCGAAAGCCAGGAGAATTGACGCGATGCTGGAGCTAAGCTTTTCTGTGCGGCCGGCATGGCTGATTCGCACCCTGCTGGCCTGCTGGCTGTTGACGCAGTCCGCCTGGGTCGCCGCCCACCCGCCGGGATTGAGTTCGGTCGATGTGCTGGTCAAACCCGACGGCATCACGGCCAAGGTGACCTTCGCTCTACAGGACATCGAGGCGTTCTCGCCGATGGACAGCGACCTGGATGCCGAAGTCAGCGACGCCGAGCGCGAGGCGGCCAAGCCGGCCGTCGCCAAACTGCTGGCCGAGCAATTTCGGCTTCTGGACGGCAACACCGCGCTGACGCCGACCGAGCCGGGGCGGGTCGATTATGACGAGCAAAACAATGCCCACGTCGAGTTCCATTTCGGGCCGTTGAGCTCGAGCCGACTAACGCTGCAGTCCGCTTTTCTAGCTTCGCTGCCGGAAGGCCATCAGCAATACCTGACCGTCAAGGATGCCGCCGGTAAAACCTTGGCGGAAAAGATGCTGGGCAAGAACGACGCCAGCCTGAGCCTCGAATTGGCGGCCGGCACGGCGCAAGCTGGCGGCGGCGCTTGGCTGACGGCCTTCGCCGATTTTTTCAAGCTGGGCATCGAACACATTCTGACCGGTTACGACCATCTGCTGTTTTTGTTTGCGCTGCTGGCGGTCACCCACAACTTCTGGCCGGCGCTGAAAATCATCACCTTCTTCACGATCGCCCACTCGATTACGTTGGCGCTGGCCGGCTTGAATCTGGTCGAACTACCCAGCAGCTTCGTCGAACCCTTCATTGCCGCGACGATTATTTACGTCAGCGTCGAGAATCTGATTCGCGGCGACCACCCCAAGGGCCGCGAGTGGCTGACCTTCGGCTTCGGCCTGGTCCACGGCTTCGGTTTCGCGAGCGTGTTGCGGGAAATGGATATTTCCGCCGGCGACACCGGCATTCTGCTGCCGTTGTTGTCGTTCAACCTGGGCATCGAGACCGGTCAGATCGCGGTGGCGGCGATCGTGTTGCCGATCATCTGGTGGTTGAATAATCAGGTCGCGATCGCCGACAAATTTTTAAAGGGTTGTTCGGCGCTGGTGTGTTTGATGGGCGCTTACTGGCTGTTGGAGCGCACGGTTTTATAGCGGGAAACGGGATGGCTGCGCTTGGTGTCGCGGTTGACGGCCGGGCCGAATACGCCGCAAACTAGGCCCTCGCGCGCGGGTTCCCGCGGGCTTTAGCGTATCGGACAGGAGGTTAAGCCCAGTGATCAAGAAAATCGAGGTCGACGATTTGCGGCCGGGCATGTACGTCCACGATTTGAACCGCGATTGGTCCGAACACCCGTTTTTACGCAACCGGTTTTTGCTGGCTTCAGCGCGGGATGTCGAAAAAATCGCCGGCCTGGGCCTGCGCTACGTGTACATCGACACCGACAAGGGCGACGATCTGGCGCCGAGCGGCGACAGCGGCCAGTTCACACCGGCGCAAACCAGCGAAATCCATCGCAGCGCCGTTATCGAGCCAGTGATGGCAACGGTGCCGATAGCGGAAGAGCTGCGCCAGGCCCGCCACGTCTACCGCGAAGCCCACGCGATGGTGCATGACATTCTGCAAGATTGCCGGCTGGGCAAGCAGGTGGCGCTGGAGCAGGCCCGCCCGGTGGTTACCGCGATTACCGAGTCGATTTTCCGCAATCCCGATGCCCTGGTCAGCTTGCTGCGCTTAAAACGCGCCGATCAATACACGTTTCAACATTCGGTCGCGGTCGGCACCTTGTTAATCAGTTTTTGCCGGGCGCTGAACGTGGAGCGCGCCGAAATCGAATTGGCCGGCATGGGCGGTTTGTTGCACGACATCGGCAAGATGCGGGTTCCGCCGGAATTGCTGAACAAGGCCGGCAAACTAACCAGCGCCGAATTCGAAATCGTCAAGGGCCATGTCGCGACCGGCCGCGGCATTCTGGAAAGCACCTCGGGCATCTCGCCGCTATCGATTTGCGTTGCCGCCGAGCACCATGAGCGCTACGACGGTAGCGGCTATCCGCTGGGTCTGATCGGCGAGCAAATCAGCCGTTTCGGCCAGATGGCGGCCATCGTCGATGTTTACGACGCATTGACCTCGAACCGGGTCTACCACAACGGAACCGAACCGACCGCCGTGTTGAAAACCTTGCTGGAAGGCGGCGGCAGCCATTTCAATACCCGCTTGGTGCACCAATTCATCCGCACGGTCGGCATCTACCCGGTAGGCACGCTGGTCAAATTGGAAAGCGAGGAGTTGGCCGTGGTGGTCGAGCAGCACCACGAGGACTTGCTGCATCCCAAGGTCAGGACGATTTTCGATGCCAGACAGCGGCGTTTTATCAAACCGCGCGATTACGATCTGGCGAAGCCGAGTTGTAACCGGCGCATATTAAGTTTTGAAATGCCGGGCCGGTGGCGGATTGAACCGACGGCTTATTTGTCGCGCTAGCGGCGGAGAACGGGAAAAGGTGCGGAGCGAGCCGGCCTGTGAGGACACCGCCCGCCCCGCGTTTAGCGATTACGCGTCGTAGTTGGCGCTGGCGAATTCCCAGTTGACCAAGGCCCAGAATGCTTCCAGGTATTTAGGACGCAAGTTGCGGAAGTCGATGTAATAGGCGTGTTCCCAAACGTCGCAGGTCAGGATTGGAGTTTGACCGGCGGTCAGCGGGCAGCCGGCGTTGCTGGTGCTGACCAGTTCCAAGGTACCGTTGGCGTTTTTTACCAACCAAGCCCAGCCTGAACCGAAGGTGGTCACCGCGCATTTGGTGAACTCTTCCTTGAATTTGTCGAACGAGCCGAAGGTGCGGTCGATCGCGTTGGCCAAACCGCCGGTCGGCGCGCCGCCACCGTTCGGCGACAGGCTGTTCCAATAGAAGGTGTGATTCCAAATTTGGGCCGCATTGTTGAAGATGCCGCCGGAGGATTTTTTGACGATTTCTTCCAGCGTCAGACCTTCGAATTCGGTACCGGGTACCAGATTGTTCAAGTTGGTCACGTAGGTTTGGTGGTGTTTGCCGTAGTGATACTCGATGGTTTCCACGGAAATGTGCGGCGCCAAAGCGTCTTTTGCGTACGGTAATGCAGGTAATTCAAAAGCCATCTTCTTTCTCCAGAGTGATTGAACAGCAGCAACTTATTAGGTTCCGGGAGTGCCTTCGCCTAATTACCCAGCATTATAATAAAGAATTATCACAGATCACCATCTAATCGCAGGGGAATAGGCATGGCGCTTGAGATTGAGCATAAATTTTTGTTGTTGAACGACGACTGGCGCGGCGAAGTCGAGCGCTCGGTGTTTTACCGGCAGGGCTATTTAAGCGGTAGTCCGCTCAGTTCGGTACGGGTGCGGATTTCGGACACCCAGGCCTGGCTGAACATCAAAAGCGCGACGATAGGCAACCATCGCCACGAATTCGAATACGAAATTCCGCTGGCCGACGCCAATACGCTATTGGACGAACTGTGCCACAAGCCCCTGGTCGAGAAAACCCGGCATTTCGTGACGCGCGGCCCGCACTTGTGGGAAATCGACGAATTCACCGGCGACAACCAGGGGTTGGTCGTTGCCGAAATCGAGTTGTCGCAAATCGGCGAATCTTTTGAAAAGCCGGCCTGGCTAGGCCTGGAAGTCACCGACGATTTGCGCTATTACAACAACAATTTGTCGCAAAAACCGTTCAAGGATTGGGATAAATAACAATAATTTATCCGGAACATTGAAATGGTTGCTGAAATGCACTATAGTCGATGTATGATTAAAGCTACTCTTGTTGTTTTTTTGATACTTTTCGCTTCCGCCGCTGCGGCCTCGGAGCTTGCGACGGTGCTTGCCAGCCTGGAAAACAACTGGGCCAGCGCGTATTACCAGCATGACGAAGACCGTCAAAAACAGGAATATCCGTTGTTGCTGTCGCAAGCCGCGGAATTGGCAGCGCGCTATCCCAATGCCGCCGAGCCCAAAATTTGGCAAGCCACGATCATGGTCACCAACGCGGCATTTCAGCCCTCGTTGACCGCGCTATCCGCGCTGGATTCCGCCAAGGCACTGCTGGAAGAAGCGATCCGCTTAAACCCCAACGCGCTGGACGGCGCCGCTTATGTCACGCTTGGCACCTTGTATTACATGGTACCCGGCTGGCCGGTATCGTTCGGCGACAACCAAAAAGCCGAGCAAATGCTGAAAACCAGTCTGCGCATCAACCCAAACGGCATCGATGCCAACTATTTTTACGCCGATTATTTGCTCGATCAGGACCGTACCGCCGAGGCCGTGGCCTTTCTGCAAAAAGCCATTCAGGCACCGCTGCGCAAGCAAGCCTCGCTGGCCGACCTGAGACTGCGCGACGCCGCCAAACTGGCTCTGGCCCAAGCCGAGCAAGGCCGGCAAGCCGGCGGCAAAACCAAATATCAATCGCTGTTTGCCGACGCCAACGATCAAACCCACTAATTCCGGCGGCATGCGGAGCCGGAGCAGGTAGAATGGGCTAAGTTTTCCAGAAGCACGCAGCGGCCATCATGATAATCACCCGTTCCCGGCTGGCGGCAGTCCTCGTGCTGCTGCTTCCCCACCTGGTCGCCGCCGACCCGCAACCGGAAAACGTCGTCCTGCAACTCAAGTGGTTCCATCAGTTCCAATTCGCCGGCTACTACGCGGCGGTGGAACAGGGTTACTACGCCGAGGAGGGTTTGCAGGTCGAAGTTCGCGAGCGCTCGCCAAACCAGGATTACATCCGGCAAGTCGTGGACGGCGCGGCCGATTACGGCATCGGCGACTCCGGCATTGTTGCCGACTACGCCAACGGCAAACCCATCGTCGCGCTGGCCGCGATCTTTCAGCACGACGCACTGGTGCTGTTCAGCAAACAAGCATCCGGCATCATCAGTCCTTACGAGATGGCCGGCAAGCGCATCATGTACGACGTGGTCGGCGAAAACAACGCGCCGGTGCGGGCGCTACTGTCGGAAGCCAATCTCAACGAGAGCCATTACGTCAAAGTCCCGGAAAGCTTCGACGACGCGGATTTGATCCATGACCGGGTCGACGTGATGTCCGGCTATATCACCGACCGCCCCTACACCCTGCAAAAGGCCGGCATCAGCTTCAATATCATCAATCCGCAAAACTACGGCATCGATTTCTACGGCGATCTGCTATTCACCAGCCAAACCGAATTGGCGCGCCACCCCGGCCGGGCCGAACGCTTTCGGCGCGCCAGCCTGAAAGGTTGGCAGTACGCGTTGGAACATCCCGACGAAGTCATCCGACTGATCCGCGCCAAATACCGTAACGACCTGAGCGAAGCGCAACTACGCTTCGAAGCCACCGAAACCCGCAAGTTGATCCTGCCGGATAAGATCCCACTCGGCCGGATCGAAACCGGCCGGCTGCGCCGCGTCGCCGAAATCTACGCCAGCCTGAATCTGGCCAAACCGCTGAACGATGCCCAATTGGATGGCTTTGTATACGGCGGCGTCAACCAAACCAATGAACTGCAACTGTCGGCCGAAGAACGTGAATGGCTGCGGACCCATCGCCAAATCCGGCTGGGGATAGATCCCAGCTTTGCCCCCTACGAATCGATAGACGCTCAAGGTCAATATGTCGGCATCGCGCCGGATTACCTTCAATTGTTGAGCCGCCTGCTGAATGTCGAATTCATACCGGTCCGCGACAAAACCTGGCACGAGACCCTGGAAATGGCGCAACGCGGCGAATTGGATATGATGGCCGCCGCGGTCAGAACGCACGAACGCGAGCAGTACCTGAATTTTACCCAACCCTATATTTCGACGCCGACCGTCATCATCGCGCCGGAAAGCAGCGGCTACATCGGCTCGTTGCAGATGTTGGCCGGTCAACGCGTCGCTGTCGAAAAAGGCTATTTCGTCCAGGAACTGCTCCGCCGCGACCACCCAAGACTGCAACAAATGGAAGCCGCGTCGGTCGGCGAAGCGCTGAATCTGGTGGCGGAAGGGAAGGCCGACGTTTATATCGGCGATGCCGCTTCGGCCAGCCACGCCCTTAGCCGCGCCGGATTGCTGAATTTGCGTATCGCTGGTCAGGCCGGTTATCAGAGCGAAAGCCGAATGGCGGTCGGCAAGGCCCACCCGGAATTGCTGTCGGCGCTGGAAAAAGCCTTGGCCACCATCAGTCGCGCCGAACACGACGCCATCGTCAATCGCTGGCTGGGCTTGAAAATCGAGCAAGGCGTCCGCCGGGAAACCCTGTTCAAATGGGGATTGCTGGCCATTCTGACCTTTGCCCTGGTCGGTTATTGGCTGTATCGGCTAAATCGCGAAGTCAGGGCCCGCAAACGTAGCGAAGCCGAATTGGCGCTGCTCTACACCAATATGTCGCTGGGATTCGCGCTGCACCAAGTAATCCGGGATACCGCCAACAAGATAGTCGACTACCGTTATCTGGACATCAACCCGGCCTTCGAACGCATGACCGGTATCGCCCGGCGCGAATGGCTGAACAAAACCGTCAGGCAATTGCTGCCGGACACCCACTGCCCGTGGATCGCCAGCTTCGACGATCTGGAAACCAGTGGCGAGCCCCGCCATTTCGAAAACCACGTCGAGGAAATCGGCCGTTGGTACGCGATCGACAGTTACAAGGCCGACACCGACCGTTTCGTGGTGCTGGTCCAGGACATCACCGAGCGCAAGCAAACCGAACTGGCGCTCAAGCAGAGCGAGGAACGCTTCCGGATGAGCCAGATTTACGGCGGCGTCGGCATTTGGGAAGCCGAGTTGTTGACCGGCCGGCAGTTTTGGTCCGAGATCGTCACCGGCAGCCTGGGCTTTCCGAAAACCGCTCAGCACAGTTGGGGCGATTTCCTGGCGGCGGTGCACGTCGAGGACCGGCCGGCGGTGCTGGCCGCGACCCGCGCCCACCTGGAAACCGGCGCCAAATACGATGTGGAGTACCGGATCGTCGACGCCGAAGGCCAAAAGCGCTGGATGCGTTCGGTCGGCCAGGCCGAACGCGACAGCGAGGGCAAACCGCTCAGGATGCGCGGCATCGTCCACGACATCAGCGAACGCAAGGCGGCCGAGGAAAAACTTCGGCTGTGGGCGCGGGTGTTTTCCGACGCCCACGAGGGCATCGTCATTACCGATACCGACGCCAATATTATCGATGTCAACGCCGCTTTCTCGGCGATCACCGGTTACGACCGCACCGAAGTGCTCGGCCTCAACCCGCGGATGCTGAAGTCGGACAAACAGCCCGACGAGTTTTTTGCGGAGATGTGGCAGGCATTGACCGACAACGGCCATTGGCAGGGCGAAATCTGGAACCGGCGCAAAAACGGCGAATATTACGCCGAATTGCTGACGATTTCGGCGCTACGCGACAATGCCGGCAAAATCGTCCATTACATAGGCCTATTTTCCGACATTACCGATAGCAAGCGCCAACAACAAGCATTGGAAGTATTGGCCCACTACGATGTGCTGACCCAGTTGCCCAACCGGACGCTGTTCGGCGACCGCTTCACTCAGGCCATCGCTCACAGCAAGCGCTCCGAAACCTTGCTCGCGGTATGTTACTTGGATCTGGACGGCTTCAAGCAGGTTAATGACAGCTACGGTCACGAGGCCGGCGACCAATTGCTGGTACAAGTCGCCAAGCGCATCCGTCAGAATCTGCGGGAGGGCGACACCGTTTGCCGGCTGGGCGGTGACGAATTCGCGCTGCTGTTCGAAAATCTGCAATCGGTACCGCAATGCGAAGAGACCTTAAAACGCATCCATCACGCCGTCGCCGAACCGTTCGAGTTGGCGACCGGGCCGGTCCGGATCGCCGCCAGCAGCGGCGTGACCATTTATCCGCTCGACCGCGAAGAGCCCGACATTCTGTTGCGCCACGCCGATCACGCGATGTACCAGGCCAAACTGGCCGGCCGCAACTGCTACCGTCTCTACGACGAACTCGCCGAGTTGCCGGAACTGAAGGCGGCGCCGCCAAACCGATTGGCACTGGCGCTACGGGAAATCGGCACGGCGCTCGAACATGGCCAGTTCCGCCTGTATTACCAACCCAAGGTCAATCTGGCTAACGGCGAAGTGGTCGGCGCCGAGGCGCTAATCCGCTGGCAACATCCGGAACGGGGCTTGCTCGCGCCGGCCGAATTTTTGCCGATTGTCGAAGGCCATCCGCTGGAAATCGACATTAGCAACTGGGTAATACGGAGCGCCTTCGCCGAGTTGCAGCGCTGGCAAGACGCCGGACTCAAGCTGCAGATCAGCGTCAACGTCTCGCCGCGCCATTTGCAATGGCCGCAATTCGTGCCGGCGCTGGAACAATTGCTGGCGGCCCATCCGGGTATTTCGTCGCGGCAGTTGGAGCTGGAAGTGTTGGAAAGTAGCGTGCTGGACGACCTGATCTCGGTCGGCGAAGTCTTGAAGCAGTGCTATCACGAACTGGGCATACCCTGCGTGCTGGACGACTTCGGCACCGGCTATTCGTCGCTGACCCATTTGCGGCACTTGACCATCGGCGCGGTCAAGATCGACCAAAGCTTTGTGCGCGGCATGATCGACGATCCCGACGACTTGTCGATTGTCGAAAGCGTGATCGCCTTGGCCAGAGCCTTCAAACGCGAAGTGGTGGCCGAGGGCGTCGAAGACATCGAGCACGGTGTGTTTCTGGTCCATCTCGGCTGCCATTTAGCCCAAGGTTTTGGCATTGCCCGACCGATGCCGGCCGCGGCACTGGCCGACTGGGTCGGCAATTACCGCAATTTCCCGGCCTGGACCGCTAGCGCGCGCAACCCGCTGCCCACCGGCCGCGTTCAGTTGTCGTTATTGAAGTTGCAACAACAATATTGGTTGCGGCGTCTGGAAGCCTATTTGCGGGCGCCGGCCGACAACGGCGGCTATTGGCCGACGTTGATCCAGAAAAAATCGCACATGAACAAATGGCTGGAACGTCTGGAACTGGAAACCAGCGCCGACCGCCGCCTGCTGGGCAAACTGGCGCAGGCCCAGGCCCGGCAAACCTTGTTGGCCGAACAAGTCCTGCGGGAGCACCAACAGGGACGAGCCGCGCTGACCGGCGAGACCTACCAACGCTTGTTGAACGCCAACCTGGATGTGATCCAACTCCTGGAACAGTTGGAGCTTTACAGCTAGCGGACTCCGTCGAACGCGCGCAATGCCTCGGCCAGCTTGGCGAAATCGAAATGTTCGGCCAGACAATCGGCCAGACTGTCGATGCCCGCCTCGCGCCGCGCCGCCAAATCCACCGCGCCGCCGCCGGTGTGGCCGGCCCAGGCCAGCAGCGCGTCGGCGGCTTCCGGCAAATCGAACAAGCCGTGCAAGTAGGTGCCGGCCACCTGCCCGTCGGCCGACACCGCGCCGTCCGGACCGGCCGCCAGTTCCAACAGCGGCCGCGCCAATCCCGCTCCCCGGCTGACGCCCATATGAATTTCGTAGCCGGCCACCGCCGTTTCGCCGCCCTCCAACCGGCCGCGAGTTTGCCGCAGACATTTGTCCGGCGCCAGTTCGGTCTCGATGTCCAACAGGCCCAGGCCGGCCACGCTGCCCGGCTCGGCCTCGATGCCGCGCGGGTCGTGTATCGCCCGGCCCAGCATTTGAAAGCCGCCGCAAATACCCAGCAACTTGCCGCCGTAACGCAAATGGCGTTGGATGAAGGTGTCCCAGCCCATCTCGCGCAAGCGCGCCAGGTCGCGGCGCACCGATTTGCTGCCCGGCAGCACCACGAAATCGGCGCCGACTATCCGATCGGGCGCTTTGGCGAAATCGACCCTAACGCCCGGATGCAATTGCAAGGGATCGAAATCGGTATGATTGCTGAAGCTGGGCAGATGCGGGACGACAATCTCGAACGGCCGAGCGCCATCGTTGCGGGAATGCCGGCAGGACAAGGCATCCTCGGCTTCCAGAAACAAATCGGATAAATAGGGGAGTACCGCCAACACCGGCTTGCCGGTTTCGGCTTCCAGCCAGTCCAGACCGGGTTGCAACAAACCGATGTCGCCGCGAAAACGGTTGATTACGAAGCCGATCACCCGCCGTCGTTCGCTGTCGCTCAACAAGGCCAAGGTACCGACGAGGTGGGCGAACACCCCGCCGCGATCGATGTCGGCGATTAATATCACCGGGCAATCGACCGCCTCGGCAAAGCCCATGTTGGCAATATCGCCGGCCCGCAAATTGATTTCGGCCGGACTGCCGGCGCCTTCGACGATCACGGACTGATATTGGTCGGTCAAGCGCCGCCAGGAGGCCAACACCGCTTGCAGCGCAACCGTTTTGTAATCGTGGTATTGGGTGGCGGTCTGATTGGCCAGTACCCGGCCGTGAATAATGACTTGAGCGCCGGTGTCGGAATGAGGCTTCAGCAGCACCGGATTCATATCGCTATGCGGCGGCAAGCCGCACGCGGCGGCTTGCACCGCCTGGGCGCGGCCGATTTCGCCGCCGTCCGCCGTCACGGCGCTGTTCAAAGCCATGTTTTGCGGTTTGAACGGCGCCACCGCCACGCCCAGGCGCCGGTAATAGCGGCACAACGCCGTCACCAGCGTGCTCTTGCCGGCATCGGAAGTGGTGCCTTGCACCATCAAGGCTTTAGGGATCATCTGGCCAAGCGTTTTCCGAGACCAGCGCCGCCAGCGGTCGCGGCGACGCCCAGTTTTCCAGTTCCAACATCGGCTTGGGGTAAAACGCGGCGACATGGCCCAGACATAAAATCGCGATCGGCTTGGCGCCGGCCGGCATGTTCAGCAAGGCCGCCAACGCCGCCGGGTCGAACAGCGACACCCAGCCCATGCCCAAGCCTTCGGCGCGCGCCGCCAGCCATAGGTTTTGTATCGCGCAGGCCGCCGACGCCAGATCCATTTCCGGCAAGGTGCGCCGGCCGAAGATATGTCGCTCGCGCCGATCCGGCAAAGCCACGACCAGCAGTTCGCCGCATTCGAGGATGCCCTCCACCTTCAGGCGCATGAATTCGTCGCCGCGCTCGGCCAACGCCTCGGCGGTGGCGATGCGTTCTTGTTCGACCAAGGCGTGTATGCGCTGCCGCAACCGCGGATCGGTGATGCGAATAAAGCGCCAGGGCTGCATCAGGCCGACGCTGCCGGCTTGATGCGCGGCTTGCAGCAAGCGGGCCAGTAAGGCGGGATCGACCGGATCGGGCAGAAAATGGCGCATGTCGCGGCGTTCGGCGATGACCCGGTAAACGCCGGCAATTTCGGCCGGACTGAACGCCGTGGCTGCGCCGGTTTCGCTGATCGGCGCGGGGCGATTCACAAGGCCACCGCCAGCAATACCGCCGTTTCGACCAACTCGACGGCGGCGCCGTAAACGTCGCCGGTCACGCCGCCCAGGCGGGCCAGCGCCGCGCGCCGCAGCCACCACAGCACCCCGCAGGCCGCGAGCAGCGGCGGCCAGCCCGCCAGGCCCAGCGCCAGCAGCAACGCCGCACCGATGCTCCAGCGCATCGCCCGGAAATCGGCATTTGCCAGCCAGCTTGCCGCTAACCCGGCGGGGCTGACGTAGTCAGCGGTCAGCATTAACAGCAAAATCGCCGTACGGCCCAGCAACGGCGCGGTCCAGAGCGGCGTCGGCTCCTGCTGCTCCAACAGAGCGGTCAGCGCCGCCCATTTCAGCAGCAGGATTAACACCAGCAAGCTTACCGCCACCGGCCCGGCGGCGGGATCCTTCATGATCCGCAAACTGCGTTCGCGCTCGCCGTGGCCGCCGACCCAGGCATCCGCGCAATCCGCCAGACCGTCCAAATGCAGCGCGCCGGTTGCCAGCACCCAGGCCGTCAACAAGATGCCCGCCAGCAAGTAGGCCGGCGCTCCGGCCAACGCGGTCGCCAATCCGCTCAGCAAGCCGCCCAGCAGCAAACCGACCAACGGATAGTAGAGCAAGGATCGGCCGGCCGCCGGCCCGTCGAACTCGACCGCCGGGACCGGAAACCGGGTCAGAAATTGCCAGGCCAGCCAGAACGCTCGCACGTTTATTTCAGGTGCCTGCCCTTGGCGTCTTTGTAAATGTGCCCGGTCAGGATCAGTACGCCTTCGATGAAGCCCCACATCACGCCGTAGCCGCCGGTCCCCAGCGTCACCAGGATCTGCACGATAGCTATCGTGTAATAGCCCAAATAGATTCGGTGCAGGCCGACCGCGCCCAGCGAGATACCCAATAAACCGGCCAGTATCCGACTCTTGACCGGCTGGGATTCCATCAGATAGGCACCGACCAGACTGACTTCGGTGACTTTGTCGTCCTCGAAATCGAAATCCACGTCGTCGCCGGAGCTGGGCGGCGCTTCGGATTGCCATTGGTCGATATGGAACTCGTAGAATTGATCTTTGGCTTTGATAACGCCGGTTTGGCATTCGGCGTCGTAACTCTCTATGTGTCCTAGCATGTCGTTAATCCGGTTCTCGCCGCCTCGAATGCGCCGGATTGCGCGTTCGGGCGGGGTTTATTCTTATTAAACAGGTCGGAGCCCGACCCGGTAAGCGAAAAAGCCGGAGCAGCCTTGGCGTTTTCGGGCGCTCATGATACGGGAAACGCCGCCCCGCCGCCACGGCCGGCGCGCCGACGGCATCAAGCGCTGCTGACGCCGGCCTGGGCGAAAGTCGCCATTTCGTTGTGCAAGCGGCAAGCCATTTGCAGCGCCGGCACCGCCAACAGCGCTCCGCTGGCTTCGCCCAGCCGCAGATCCAGCGTCAGTAACGGCCTGGCTTGCAGCGCTTCCAACACCAAAGCGTGCCCTTTTTCGGCCGAGCGGTGGCCGAAGAAAAACCAATCGGCGCAGCCCGGACTTAGCGCGGTGGCCAGCAAGGCCGCAACCCCGCAAATGAAACCGTCGATAACGACCGGCAGACCCTGCTGGGCCGCGGCCAGATAAGCCCCGGTCAGCGCGGCGATTTCGAAACCGCCCAGGTTTTGCAACATTGCCGACGGCGAGTTCAACGCCTCGCGATGAAAGGCCAAGGCCTGTTCGATGACCGCCGCTTTTTGATCGATCCGCTCAAGGTTCAAGCCGGTACCGGCACCGGTTAAATCGGCGGCCGGCAAATCCAGCCAGGCAGCGGCCAAGGCACTGGCGCTGGCGGTGTTGGCGATGCCCATTTCACCGCCGACGAACAATTCGGCACCGGCGGCCAGTGCCCGCGCCACGGCCGCGCGACCGGCGGCCAAAGCGACGGCCAGTTGTTGGCCATTCATGGCCGGCGCCGTCAAAAAGCTGGCCGTACCGGGACCCGCGCGGCAATCGATGACGCCGGGCGCGTCCACCGGCGCCACCAGACCGACATCGACGACTTCGAACTCAGCGCCGAGCGCGCGGGCCAATACATTGACCGCCGCGCCGCCGGCCGCGAAATTCTTGACCATCTCCTGGGTGACTACTTGCGGGAAGGCCGACACGCCCGCCCCGGCGATGCCGTGATCGGCGGCGAACACACTGACCCAGACCCGTTCGACGCTGGGCCGTTCCCGGCGTTGCAAGGCCGCCAGCCGCGCGGCGCAGTCTTCCAAAACGCCCAGCGAGCCGGGGGGTTTGGTCAGTTGCGTCTGGCGGGCAACGGCCGCGTCGAAAAATTGCGAATCCGGCCGTGCCGGCGCCTGCAAAATCCAATCCATGCTCAAGCCGATTTCAGAACCAGCGGCAAACCGGCCGTCACCAACGTTACCCGGTCGCAGATTTGCGCCAGGCGTTGGTGCAAAAAACCGGCCTCGTCCACGAACCGGCGGGTACCGGGATCGGCGGCGACCACACCGCTACCGACTTCGTTACTGACCATCACCACCCGCCGCCGCGCAGACTTCAAGGTCTCGCACAGCGCGTCGCGGTGACGGTAATAGTGATCGGCCCGCAAATTACCGTGGCGATCGAACAAGGCATTGCTGAGCCACAAGGTCAGGCAATCGACCAGAATGCAACAATCGTCGGCGGCCGACCGTATCGTACCGGCCAGATCCAGCGGTTCCTCGACGGTGACCCAAGCGGCGGGACGATCCAGGCGATGGCGGGCGATGCGTTCGCGCATCTCGGCGTCGCCGGCTTCGGCGGTCGCCAGGTAGACCACCGGCAAGCCCGATTCGGCGGCCCGGGTTTCGGCGTAGCGGCTCTTGCCGGAACGCGCGCCGCCCAGCACCAGTTCAATCATCGGCCAGCCTGACCGCCAACACGTCGCATTTGGCGTGGTGCAGCACGCCGTTGGCGGTGGAGCCGAGCAGCAGGGCCAAGCCATGCCGGCCGTGCGAGCCGACCACGATCAAGTCGGCCTGGTTTTCCTCGGCAATCCGGACGATTTCCATTTTCGGGCTACCCATTTCCAGGTATTGGCTTTCGACCGGCACCCGCAATTCCTCGCCGAGTTTAATCAAGCGCTGTTTGCAGGCGTCCATCAGTTCCTGGGTTAATTCGACATCGAACGGGATGATCGCGTCGGCGGCCGGATCGGAAATCGGCAAATTGTCGACGACATGCACCAAACTGAGTTTGGCGTTGTTTTGCTCGGCAATCTGGCTGGCCTTGTGGACGACTTGGTCGTTGGCCTCGAAAAAATCGACCGCCAGCAATATATGTTGATAAATGGCCATGGTTCTCTCTTATTCTGCGGTGGGAAGTTCGGGAAACAGCAGCGACATCGCTTGCGATGAAATCAGTATATACAAAAGCGCCAGCGCCAACCCGAACGGCAGCGGCTTGTCCAGCGCGTGGCGATAAATGTTGCCGTTGATCAGCCAATGCCAGGCCATCAGCAGCAACATCGCGATATAGGCCAGTTGGTTGGCCTGGGTCTCCAAACTGGCCATCGCCGGAATCGCGAAGAAGGTGATCATCGCGTCGCAGCCCAGCAACGCCGTCAGGGTTTGCGGAAAGCGGTTCGGGTTGCCGGAAAAATACAACAGCGGGTAAGTAAAGCCAACGATCAGCGCGGTTTGTACCAACAATTGCAGCAGAGCGTCGGCAAAGCTGGCGCCGATCAGCAAAATCAACAGATTGATCAGCACATACGGCAAAAACGCCAGCCGTGCCAGCCAGCGCGACGCCGGCACGTCTTGCGGCCCCTTGCGCAACATGCAGATTTCGAAAAACAACAGCACTAGTTGGTACATGATGGCTCCGCTGAAATGAAAGGGTGCCGGCTTGCGCCGGCTTGGCAAGCTAAACTGCCGGGACATCGGCCGTCTGTCAAATCGGCGTCCGACCATGGACGGCCGCGCGACTCGCTTATTCGGCCTGCGCCAGATTTTCCTCGGCCGTCAGCCAATCCAGTTCGGCCTGTTCCAGCGCGCTATCGACATTCGCCTTGTCGGCCAACAACTGTTTGAGCCGTTCCTTGTTGTCGTCGCTGTAGATAGCCGGATCGGCCAGTTGTTCCTCCAGCTCGCGTTGCCGTTGGTGAAACTTCTCCACCGCCGCTTCGGCTTTCTTGACCGCGTCCAGCAAGGGTTTCAAACGCTGGCGGCGTTCGGCGTCCTGCTTGCGCTGATCCTTGCGGGACACGCCGCCGGCCGCCTCCGCCGCGCCGGCCGGTTCGTCGCCGGCCTTTTTTTGCTCGGCCAGCCATTGCTTGTAGTCGTCCAGATCGCCGTCGAAGGGCTGGACCTGGCCGCCGGCCACCAGCAGCAAGGTATCGGTCACCGACCGCAGCAAATGCCGATCGTGCGACACCACCAGCAACGCGCCTTCGTATTCCTGCAAGGCCACGCTCAAGGCGTGGCGCATCTCCAGGTCCAAATGGTTGGTCGGCTCGTCGAGCAGCAGCAGATTCGGATTTTGGTAGACCAACATCGCCAGTACCAGCCGGGCTTTTTCGCCGCCGGAGAAGGGTTCCACCGGGTCGTTGACTTTGTCGCCGCGAAAATCGAAACCGCCCAGAAAATTGCGCAAGTCCTTCTCGGTGGCTTGCTTGTCCAGCTGTTGCAAATGCCACAGCGGGCTTTCGTCCAATCTCAGCAATTCCAGTTGATGCTGGGCGAAATAGCCGATGTTCAAATCCTGGGCGTTGCGCAACTTACCGTTCAAGGCCGGCATTTGTCCGGACAGCACCTTGATCAGACTGGACTTGCCGGCACCGTTCGGCCCCAGCAAGCCGATACGGTCGCCGGGGGTGATGGTCAGACTGGCGTTTTTGACCACGACCTTATCGCCGTAACCGATGTCCGCCTGTTCCAGTTGCAGCAACGGGTTCGGCATTTTTTTCGGCGCTGGAAAACTGAAGCCGAACGGCGAATCGACGTGGGCCTGGGCGATCAACTCCATGCGTTCCAGGGCCTTGATCCGGCTCTGGGCTTGGCGGGCCTTGGTGGCCTTGGCCTTGAAGCGGTCGACGAAGCTTTGCATATGGGCGATTTCGCGCTGCTGCTTTTCGTAGGCCGATTGTTGCTGGGCCAATTTCTCGGCGCGCATGCGTTCGAACGCCGAATAGTTGCCGGTGTAGATTTCGGCCTTGTTTTGTTCGATGTGAACGATGTGGTCGGTAATGGTGTCGAGAAAGTCGCGGTCGTGCGAGATCAACAGCAAGGTGCCGGGATATTTGACCAGCCAGTCCTGCAAATACATCACCGCATCCAGGTCCAGGTGGTTGGTCGGCTCGTCGAGCAGCAACACGTCGGAGCGGCACATCAGGGCTTGGGCCAGATTCAAACGCATGCGCCAGCCGCCGGAAAACGAAGCGACCGGCCGGCCTTCCTGTTCGGTGGTAAATCCCAGACCGTTCAACAAGCGCGAGGCCCGCGCCTGGGCGGTGTAACCGCCGACGTGATCCAAGGCCGCGTGCAGCTCGGCCAGTTTGATGCCGTCGTGAGCGGCCTCGGCCGCCGCCAGTTGTTGTTGCAACTGGCGCAGTTCGCGGTCGCCGTCCAACACGTAGTCGATCGCCGAGCTGGGCAGCGCCGGCGTTTCCTGGGCCACGTGAGCGATCTCCAGATTCGGCGGCATCGAAAACTCGCCCTCGTCGGCGTGAAGTTCGTTGCGCAACAGCGCGAACAAGCTGGATTTGCCGGCGCCGTTGGCACCGGTCAGGCCGATCTTTTGGCCTTTGTGAATCGTGAACGACGCGCCGCTAAACAATAAGCGGTTGCCGCGGCGGATCGCGATGTTTTTGAAATTGAGCATGATGGTGGCGAGAGCAGTCGGCCTGGCCCCATGCCAAACCTGGGCGGGGATTTTAGCGCGGGACGGTGGTCAGAGTGTGGGCGATTTTTGGGTTGGCCGCCCAGCCGAGGAAATGCCGGGGAGACGCTGCATGTTCAAGGCCCGGTGCGAAGCGGCGCTGGGAAACCGGCGGATGGCGCGATCAGCCGGCTAAACGGCAGTCCCGCCCGTCGTGTTCGGAACGGTAGATGGCCGCCGGCGGTCGGCGCAAACAAGGTCTGCGCTTATGGCCGGCCTGGCGGACGCACTCGTAGCCGCGTTGGCGATAGCAGCAGGCGCAGCGGTTCAAGCGCCGCAGATAGCGCCGATAGGCGCGATCCGTCGCCTGCTCGAAACGCTGCAGACTATCGCCGGCTTGCGCGCACGGAACCCAGGCTTGCCATACCGCCAGTCTGGCATAAAGACGGCGGGCTTGATCGATCAGCAAATCGTTATCCATGGGGCCTCCCAAACCAGCAGACGCGGAATTGGCTACGGCGCGCGGCAGGCGTCCGAATCGCCGAAGACTCGGTCGGCAGCCGTTGCCAACCGTCATTCGCGCGCATTGAACCCCAACGCCAGGCCCAACGTTTTGATCTCGATCAAGCGAACTCGCCGCCACCGTGCGCGGGGCCGGCCGAGCAAGGCGGCTTAACGTTTAAACTTTCCCGCTGATTCGCGGTCGCAGGGTCTCAACTCAACGGGAGATAGACCATGTCATTTAGCCAAGATTTCGATCATTTGCTGGAAAAACTCAATGCGGAGCGGGAAGCCTTGCAACTGAAACTGCATCTGGCCTCCATGGATGCCAAGGACGAATTCGCCGATGCCGAGCAACTTTGGCAACAATTCAAGACCAAGGCCGCCGAGATCGCCGACGAGTCGATAGAAACCTCCGAAGACTACATCGCCAAGGCGCAAGTGGTCGGAGAGGAATTGAAGGCGGCGTATCAGCGCATCAGCCAGCGCTTATCCGAATAAAGTCCGAAGCCGGTGCTTGCCCGGCAAGCACCGAACCGGAGACGCGGGCGCATGGGACGGCGCGCGGCCGTCCGCCCGGAACAGGGACGGAAGAGAAGAAAAACGCGTTAGACCGACTTGCGCCGACCGGCGTAAAGCAGCCCCATCACGGCGGAACACATCGTCCACGCCGCCGCCGGTAACGGCACGGTAACGCCGCCAACATCCGGAATAGGCGAGACATCCGCCGCCGGCGCCTTGCGGCGCGGCGTATCGGTAAGCGTCAACAAAAAAACGTTATCCAGCCAGATTTGCGCGGCGCTTTCGCCGCCCAGACCGGCATGCATCAAACGATCGCCGCGAAACCGGTAGACCCCGGACCAAACGCCGTTCGCATCGATAAGCTCCGGCCGCCGTGGGCCGGCCGCGATGGTAAAGGCCGGCCGTTGCAAGGCCGCGCCGCTCTCGGATAATAAACTCCATCGCTCGAAATCTTGCCGGTCGAACAGCTCATCCGAAATCTGGAAATGATGAATTTGGTCGGTCGGTAGCCGGCTATTGGCCTCGGCGGTATCGGTGGCCAGCAGCCAGCCGATAAAAACAACGGTCCCGAATCTGACCATACGATCTCCATAAATTAAAATCACGTCCTTGTGTGACCCACATCCTGTCTCGTACGTTACCAACCCAAGCCGCCGGCGACGCAGCCTGGCCCGGTAACGCACGTCAAACAGAATACGCAATCCGCATGAAGACCAGCTGGGGAGCAAATTAAAAAATGGTGAAAACCGGATTAAAGTTTGCCGACCGAATCCGCCGCTGAATCAAGCGGCAACACGGCGGCGGTATGCCAGAAACCCGACCACTCCAACCGCCGCCGCGCCGAGCAGGGGCACGATCAGGCCGGAATCGGCCACCGCGCCGCCGGCGGTTTCGTTCGGATATTTGAATTTGACCAAAACGCCGAGTTGCGGGTCGGTGACATTGATTGCAATCGCCTTGGCGCCGAGATTGGCCCATTGCACTTCGCTGCCGTCGAACGGTTTGTTGTTGCGGGTATCCTTGTTGACGATGTGCGGAAACAGCGGCGTCACCGCAAGCTGACTGCCGGCCAGTTGCCGGGCCAATTCCTGCTCCAGTTCGGGCGTGGTCTTGCCGTCGGTCTTGATCGTCACCGGCCGTTGGCCGTCGATTTCGATTTCGATTTCGCCGTGCGAACCGCTTTGGTTCTTCTTGGACGTAAAGCCGTCGAGATACTCGACGTCGGCGGCGTACACCAAGTCGAGCGCCACCCGCACGCCGGCGGCGCCGAACGCGCGGTCGCCCGCGCCGTAACGCATTTTTTGGTTGGTGTAGTCCCTGACGATGATATTGGTCAGCGCGTAGCCAGCTCGATTGGCGATAGCCAATTCGGGCTGACCTTCCGGTTGGTTGACGGTAATCCCGCGCCAATTGGGATCGAGTTGAATCATGCCGTCCTTGATCGCGGTCAGCAGCTTTTTGGTAACCGCGACCGGCGCCGCGCCTTCGAACTTGGCCGGATTCAAAAAGCTCAGCCCGGTGGCGCGATAGAGCTCGCCGCCGTCGATACGCCACTCCGCCGTATATGAAAACAGCGCATCGCCGGCCTTGGTCGGAATGTCGTTAAAGAGGTGCAAGCGGTCTTGTCCGGCCGGCGTCGTAGCGAGCGCGGCGGCGGGCAACAGGAGGGCAGCGAATGCGAGCTTGAAGAATGATTTCATAACGAGTGATGGTTTCCGGTAAAAGCGGCCACGTTAACACACCGGCTTCCGCTCGGAAAATCTTGTCGTATCGATCCGATTTTGCTTGCCGATGGCGCGGGCAAGATCGGACACGGCGACCGCCCATCCCCGGCTTAACCGTCGTTCGTCCTGCGACAGGTTCGGGACGAACGCTCAAGCCTTCACTCAACGATATCGCGACTCACGGCAGATGGCTCCTAAGCCCCGCGGCGATGAAAGCCTGCGTGAATTGCTCCGCGCTGACCGGCCGGCTGAACAGATAGCCTTGTAGCGAGTCGCAACCTTGCGCGGTTAAGAAGGTGAGTTGCTCGCCGGTTTCCACACCCTCGACCACCACCGACAACCTGAGCTCGTGGGCCAGCGCGACGATCGCCCTGACCAGGGTTTTACTGTCGTCGTCGGATAAATCGATCACAAAGGAACGGTCGATTTTGACGCTCTGGACCGGAAACCGGTGCAGATAGGTCAGATTGGAATAGCCGGTACCGAAATCGTCTATGCTCAGCCGTACGCCCAATGTCTGAAACTGGCGCAGCACCTGCAGCGTGCTTTCCGGGTTTTGCATCACCGCCGACTCGGTAATTTCCAGTTCCAATGCATTCGGATTCAGGCCGGTTTCGCTCAGGGTATCCTTAACCGTTTGGAACAAATTGGCTTCCAAAAACTGGCGAGCCGAGACATTCACCGCCACGCTGGCGAACGGCCCGCCATTTTCGATCCAGGCCTTGGCCCGCAGACAGGCTTCGCGCAATACCCAGGCGCCGATAGGCACGATCAACCCGGTTTCCTCGGCGACGGTGATGAAGCGATCCGGGTAAACCAGTCCCCATTCCGGATGCTGCCAGCGCACCAAGGCTTCCGCGCCGGTCGCCAAGCCGCTGACGCTGTCGATCTGCGCCTGAAAATGCAAACGCAATTCTTGTTCGGCCAGCGCCCGCCGCAAACCGCGTTCGACGGTCATGCGTTCCAGCGAGCGTTCCGTCATCGTCGCCGTATAAAATTGATAGTTGTTCTTGCCGCGTTCCTTGGCCAGATACATCGCGGTGTCGGCGTTCATCAGCAGCGTGTGGCTGTCCTTGCCGTCGTCCGGAAACACGCTGATGCCGACGCTGGCGGTGACCACCAGATCGTTGCCTTCCAACGCGAACGGTTGAGTTAGGCTGTCGATGGTCTTCTGAGCGATCCGCGCCACATCGTCGCTGTGCGTTATGTCGTTCAGCAATACGATGAATTCGTCACCGCCCAGCCTGGCCAACACGTCGTTGGCGCGCACGGTACTTTTCAAACGGTCGCTGGCCGCTTGCAGCAACAAGTCGCCCAAGCGGTGGCCCAAGGTGTCGTTGATCAGCTTGAAGCGGTCCAAATCCAAAAACATCAGCGCCAGCTTGCCGCCGTGACGGCGCGCCGATGTTAGTGCCTGCGTCAGCCGGGTATGGAATTGATCGCGATTCAGCAACCCGGTGAGCGGGTCGTGATTGGCCAGGTAAATCAGTTGCTGCTCGGCGTATTTACGGTTGCTGATATTCTGGACCTGCAGGATGAAATACTGCGGATCGCCGGACGGAGCGCGTACCAGCGATGCGCTCAACAGCGTCCAAACCCGCTTGCCGACGGTTTTGTGCAGGCATTCCAATTCGATTTGAAACGTCGGCCGCTCGTCGGCCAACAATTGATGGAAATACTGGTCGAGCAGGGTATGCGGCTCGCCGTCCGGCATCAGCATCCGCAAGCGGCCGCTCAGCAGCTCCGCCCGGCTGTAACCGAAGGTTTCGCACAGCGCGTTATTGACTTGCAGAAAACCGTCGTCCAACGAGACCAAGGCCATGCCGATCGCGGCCATCTCGAACGAGCTGTGAAAGCGTTCTTCGCTTTCCCGCAGCATATTTTCCATTTTTCGGCGAGCGGTGATGTCGCGAAATACCATTACCGCGCCGAACAAAGTGCCGTCGTCGTCGATGATGGGCGCGGCGCCGTCGTCCACCGGAAACTCGGTTCCCGCCGGATTGACGAGTATCGCGGCCCGTTCCAGCGCGGTCACTTCCAAGCTCTTAAGCGTGTGCGTAATCGGATTTTCAACGACGCTACGGTCGGTTTCGGAAACCAGAGTCATTAATTCGGTTACTTGCCGGCCCTTGGCCAGCTCCAGCTTTGCGCCGGTCGCGGCCTCGGCGACCGGGTTCATAAACCGGACCCGGCCCTCGGTATCGGTGGCGATCACGGCGTCGCTGATGCAATGCAGGGTTTTGCCGAACCACTGCTCGCTTTCCTTGAGCTTGCGCTCCAGCTGGTGTTTGTACAAAGCCACTTCGATCGACGCATGCAGTTCGTCCGGCCGAAACGGCTTGATCAAATATCCGTAGGCGCCGGTGGCTTTCGCGCGCGCCAACGTGGCCGGATCGCTGTAAGCGGTCAGGAAAATCACCGGAATCCGCAACGATTCGACGATGGCTTGCGCGGCGCTGATGCCGTCCATGTCACCCTTCAACACGATGTCCATCATCACCAAATCCGGTTTATGCTGGTTGGCTAGCGTAATCGCCTGGCCGCCGGAAAACGCGGTCGCCACCACTTGGTAGCCGAAGCCCTCCAGCTGTTTGCGGATATCCATCGCAATGATGCCTTCGTCTTCGACAATCAGGATTTTGCTGGTTTGCATTATCGCCCCCTGGTTAATGCGGATGCTCCGGAAAGCGCAGCGTGAACGCCGAGCCGGCGGTCCGGTTTATGTCCATCCCGCCCAGCAATTGGTGGCTCAAGGTGTCCACTAATTGCAAGCCCAGCGAGCCGGTGTTTTTAATGTCCAGCGCCTCGGGAAGGCCGACACCGTTGTCGGCGATGGTCAGACTGTATTCGCCCCGCCGCAGACTGAAATCGATGCGAATTCGGCCCGCGCGATGGTCGGGAAAGGCGTGCTTCAGTGCGTTGGACAGCAATTCGTTGATGATCAGGCCGCAGGGAATCGCGGTATCCACGCCGAGAAACACATTGTCGATGGCCATTTCGATCGCGATGTTGTCGGAATGCGCGCCATAGCCGAATACCAAATGATCGACCAGACTGCGAATGTATTCGTTGAAATCGATTTTCGCCAAATCCTTGGATTGATAGAGCTTCTCGTGCAGCAGCGCCATGGCCTTGATGCGATCGGCGCTTTGCTTGAGCAGATCGGCGGTCTCGGCGTTGGTCACGCCGGCGGCTTGCAGGCTGATCAGACTGGAGACCACCTGCAGATTGTTTTTGACCCGATGGTAGACTTCCTTCAGCAGCACCTCTTTTTCGGTCAGCGCCTGCCGCAAGCGGTCGTGGGCGTGTTTGCGTTCGGTGATATCGACGATCGAGCTCAGCACGATGGTGCCGTTCTCGTCATCGATCAGCCCCAGGCCGATCTCGACCGGAAACTCGCTACCGTCCTTGCGTAAACCGAACAAATCCCGGCCGGCGCCCATCGGCCGCGACACCGGATTAGCCAAATAGGCCTGACGGGCCGCGACGTGTCCGCCGCGAAAGCGTTCCGGGATCAGCATCTCGACCGGCTGCCCCAGCAACTCGGCGCGCGAATATCCAAACGATGTTTCGGTTTGAGCGTTGACCATCAACATGGTGCCGGACTCGTTAACCATGACGATGGCGTTCGGCGCGGATTCCACTGCCTGGCGAAACCGATGTTCCAGGCGTTTGCGCGCGGTGATGTCGACGATGGAACTCAGCACCAGGGTTTCGTCGTGGCTGTCGATCAGGCCCAAGCCGATCTCGACCGGAAATTCGCTGCCGTCCTTGCGCCGCCCGTACAAGTCGCGGCCGGCACCCATCGGCCGCGATACCGGTTCGGCAAAGTACGCTCGGCGAAAATCGGGGTGGGCCCCGCGAGAGCGCTCTGGCACCAACATTTCCACGGCCCGGCCGATCATTTCGGCGCGGGCGTAACCGAACGACAGCTCGGTCTGGGCGTTGACCATGACGATGGTACCGGATTCGTTAACCATCACGATCGCGTTCGGCGCCGCTTCCACCGCCTGCCGAAACCGGTTCTCAAGGTGCTGATATTCGGAGATGTTCTCGTGGATGACGATTGCCGCGGCCAAGCCCTGATCGGGAAAGCGGGCGACTTTCCCGGTAAACCAGAGTTGACCGGCGGCGGTGCGATAGGCGTATTCCAATGAAAACGCCGGCCGCGTGCCGTTCAACACCGACAAGATGCCGTCGTAAAACGCCTTGCCGCCTCTTTCGTTGGTGAGGCCGGCGGCGAGCAACTCCGCATAGGGTTGGCCGCGTTGCAGAACCGGCTTGGCGCCGGCGTGCTCGCGGTCGAACGCCAGCCAGGCTTCGCTGACCTGTACGACTCTGGCCTCGGCGTCCAATATGCAATATTGCTTGGCCAACGCCGCCAACACAGCGGCTTGGAAAGGAGCGGTGTTTTCCGGCTGCGGCGTGGACGACATTCCAGACACCTCTAACTGGCTGTAAGAGTTGCTAATGATAGATCATCGATTCCATTCGAACACAAATAAATCCGCCGCGGCTGAAATCCGCTCCAAAAAGAGCCGTTGACGAGTCTTGCGGGCCGTTCGTGCGATGCAGAAGGCTGGGCGCAACGCAGGGAGCCGTTGCCGAGAGCAACGTCGAAGCCTGAACGGCTCGCAATACACTCACCCAACGGCTGAATGAAAAATCCCGCCCGCCCTTCGACAAGGCTCTCCT
>NZ_JBYMAP010000022.1:0-27745 GCF_057766305.1 Methylomonas sp. BG-2
CTCAGAGGAATCCCGGCGGTGGCTTCTCGTAGCGGCTGTCGAGTCAAGCCACGGTAAGCCTGCAATGCCCAAGCTTGCACCGATCGTTTTCAAGCCAGGTCAACCAATGCTTTGCTCTAGCGATATTCTGGCTCTGACCTATACTTGTAGGTGCTCCAGACTCACTCCTTGCTAGACGCTAAACCCGGCGGATATTCAGCCGCCGCTTTCGCCGATCCGCCGCAACAATCCACCGGCCGCTCACACTGTCAACGGCTTCTGAAATGGGAGATCGATCATGACAAACCTTATTGCATTTATTTTGGCCGCCGGCTTGCTTGCCGCTTGCGCCCCGTCCAGCCCGGTCGCCCGCCGCGACCCGAACGATCACCACGGTTACGCGGCCGACGCGATGCGTTGCAGCCAAGCATCGATGCGCATGGAACAAATCAAAGTGCCGACGCCGCATGCGCTCAGCGTCATCGAGATTCCAACTATCCCGGACGCCGGACGTTTCACCGCTTGCATGGATTACGCCCGATGGCCGGTACCGCGCATGGATACGGCCAAGTATCTGGACATATCGACCGCGTGCCTGAATCGGGCCAGACGCGCCAATAACGCCGACGAAACCTACGCCAACTGTATCAAGGCCAGCCAGCTAAGTATCGAGTTGGTCCCGAATCAGTAACGTTAGCGGTGGGGCTTAATCCCCCCACCCTTCCTGACCATCGTTCCCCTGCTTAGATTGTGGCCGATTTCCAAAACGGGGCGACTGCAGCAGCTTCTTGAACGCCACTGGCTTCAATCGGATCATCGGCCACTGCCCCGGATCGCGTTGGTTATGCAGCACTGCCAGTGAAACTATCAAGGCCTCCGAAACCGCTGCGAGACTGTCCCTAGTTAAATTGACTATTTCAATGCGCTCCTGAACCGGTCATTCGAAATATCGGGAACCGAGATTTTGTCCATTGCGAGTTTGCCCCCTGATTTGTATGCCGAGACGGGGGATGTCAGAAATTGCTATTGCGCAACCCAACCTTGGCCGACCTGGTATTCCATACCAAGCCCAAAACACCCAACAACATGAATGCCAAAGAAATCATTTCGGCTTGAGTCGCCGCAACACCAAAGAAATTCCCAACGGCGTTTACTCGAATTTGTTCAATGGAAAAACGCTCGGCGCCGCTGAGCAATAGATAGAGCGCGAATAGCCAGCCGCTCTTAAAAGGGTGTTTACGCAACCGCCAAAGGATGCCAAAGATAAAACAGCCTAGTACGGTCTCGTAGATTGACGTTGGATAGACGCCCGGTGCCGCGATACTCACGCCAACGATATTATTGTCGTAAGTCTGAGCCCAAAACCAAAGCGGAAGCCAGTCCGGTTTGGCAGCCATGTTTGCCGGAATGCCCCAATCGCCATCGCCGGATAATTGGCAACCGATCCTGCCGACGGCGTATCCCAACATGATCGCCGGCGCTAATCCGTCGCATAGCGTGGTAACGGAAAGCTCGTGCTTCCTCGCGTACCAAAATCCGGCCAAGGTTCCGCAAATGAGACCGCCCAAGAAAGTAAAACCGCCGCGGCTGAATATCATGCCCCATGGATCGGCGATGAACTCGTTCGGATGTTCGATGATGTGGAACACTCGGGCACCGATCAGGCCAATTATCAGCGCGAACGTAATCAAATCCGAGATGACATCCTGTGGAAAAATCGTTTGCTCGAGATACTGACCGTCGGTTGATTTTATTCGTCGTTTAGCCAAGCCGATACGCCCCGCTTCGTAAAGGCGTTGAACCTCTACCCGCGATATCTGAATCGAAACAATCGCCGCCGTGGCAACCATCATTCCGAATGTCGGTAACGGCAACGGCAAGTCCAAACCCGTTAGCGCTATCACCAAATCGCTTAAATAGGGAAACGCTAAGCTCATAGCCGGCTTTTTTGCCTGTTACCGGACATCAATCCCCGCCTCCCTTCCTAACCATCATTCCCTTGCTGGGGTTGTAGCCCAAAATCGCCGCGCCGATGAACAGCAAGAACGCGGCGGCGGTGAACACCAACGCTAATTGGTTAAACTGCTCATACAGCGCGAAGCGGATCAGTTCCACCGCTTGCGAGAAAGGGTTGTACTCGGCCAAGGTTGCCAGTAGCGGGCTGGATTCCTTGATCTTCCACAACGGATACAACGCGGTGGACATGAAGAACAGCGGGAAGATCACGAAGTTCATCACCCCGGCGAAGTTCTCCAGTTGTTTGATGAACGAGGACAGCAGCAAGCCCAGCGCACCCAGCATCATGCCGCCCAACACCAGCGCCGGCAGTATCCACAGATAGCCCGGCAGCGGCGCCTGAATATCGTACAGCCAGGCGATGCCGAGAAAGGCGTAGCATTGCATCACGCCGACCGCGGTGCCGGCGATCAGTTTGGCGCATAGCAAAAACCAACGCGGCAGCGGGCAGACCATCAGCATGCGCATGCTGCCCATTTCCCGGTCGTAAACCATCGACAGCGAACTTTGCATGCCGTTGAACAGCAATATCATGCCCAACAGGCCGGGGGTGATGTAGACCTCATACAGAATATAGGTCTCATAGGGCGGACTGATCGCGATGCCCAGCGCGGCGCGAAAGCCGGCGGCGAACACGAACAACCAAACCAGGGGCCGCACCAACGCCGAGACGAAACGCTCGCGCTGATGCAGAAAACGCAGTAATTCGCGGCCGACGATGCCGGCGGTAGCCCGCCAATAATGCACGATTCTCATGCCGGCCCTCCTTTATCGGATTGGGTGAGCTTCTGAAACACTTGGCCGGGATCGGCCCAACCGGTGTTTTGCAATATCTCGGCAAGCTTGCCGCTGGCCTTGATCTGGCCCTTGTGCAGCACCACCAGGCTGTCGTCGGCGGCGATTTCATCGATCAAATGGGTGGCCCACAATACCGCGAGGCCTTGTAGTTTGACCAAATCGTGGACGTGCTTGACGATGGCTTGCCGGCTGGGCACGTCCAGACCGACGGTCGGCTCGTCCAGCAACAACAGGCTGGGTTTGTGCAACAAGGCGCGGGCGATCTCGACCCGGCGCTTGTGGCCGCCGTTCAGTTGCCGGACTTTTTCGCCGCGCCGCTCGAACATGTTCAAACGCTCCAGTTCTTCCTGTATCCGCATGTCCGCCTGTTTTTTGCCGATGCCGTGCAGCGCGGCGTGATAGCGCAGGTTTTGGGTCACCGACAAATCCGGGTCCAGCGTAGTCTGCTGGAACACCACGCCCAATTTGGCCAGGGCCTGCAGGCTTTGCTTCTTGATGTCGTAACCGCACAACGCGATGCGCCCTTCCCTGGCGTCGTACAGCCGGGTGATCAGCGCGAACAAGGTGCTTTTGCCGGCGCCGTTCGGCCCCAACAAAATCATACATTCGCCAGGCTCGACCTGAAACTCCACGTTATCCAGCGCCTTCTTGGCGCCGTAGGCAAAGCTCAGGCCGTCGATTTGCAACGCGGCGGTCATGGCTTGACCGCCACGCCCCAGGGATAACGCCCCACCGCCACCGACTTGGTCACCTTATGGTTTTCCAGATCGATAATCGAGATGTCGTTGCTGACGCCGTTGGTGGTGTACAAGCGCTTTTGATCCGGCGAGAAGGCCAGATTCCAGACCCGCTGGCCGACCAGCAGATATTTCTCGACCTTATAGCTTTGGGCGTCGATTACCGCGACCCGGTTGGCCGGCCCCATCGCCACGTAACCGTAGCGGCGCTGCTTGTCGATGGCGATGCCGACCGGCTGCACCAGATCGCTGCTCAAGCCCTGCACCTCCAGTTTGATGTTTTGGGCGATCTGCTTGGTCGCGGTATCGATGATGGTCAGCGTGCCGGCCATTTCCGATGTCGCCCACAGTTGCTGGCTGTCGTCGGTGAACGTCACGGCGCGCGGCCGGGCGTCCACCAAGGTGTTGTCCTTGATTTGGCGGTCCGAGGTATCGATCCAGTGCAGCATGTTGGTGGTTTCCGAAGCGCTGATCGTCCATTGGTTGTTCGGACTGACCGCGATGCCCTCCGGCTCGACGCCGACCTTGATCTTGGCCACCGCCTTCTTGCTGGCGATGTCGATCACGGTGACTTCGGCATCGTCCTCGTTGGACACGTACATCGTTTTATCGTCCGGACTCAGCGCGAAGGTTTCCGGGTCTTCGCCGGACGGCAATTTGCCGATTTCCTTCAAGGTGGTGCTGTCCAGCATCCGGATGGTGTTGTCGTCGCTGGTGGCGACGAACAGGGTCTTGGCATCGTGGCTGATCGCAATGCCGCGCGGCCGCTGGCCGACCTTGACGGTTTTGACCAATTTGCCTTCGGCCGGATCGACGACGGCGATGGCATTGTCCTTTTCCAGCGTGACGAACACGGTTTCCGCCTGGACGTTGGCGACGAACAGCGCGGCAAATGCCGCGCCGGCGAATTTAATCGATGGCATCGGTAGTTCCTTGAAATGAGCTTGAAGAATCGGCTTCCGCGGCTGCACCGAACATCGGGAGCACGGCGTCGAACCCACGCCGGCCAGCCGCCTCGAGGCTGGGAAGTTTAACCCGAAGCGATCGGGATTACATCCCGAGAACAACAAAGCACTTCGGCGTGCAATCGGCTGCTGTTCCGGTCAAGCGATTTCGGTTGATCGGACGCCCACATAAAAAACCCGGCGCCCCAACGACGCTAGCAAGTACAATATCGGTAAGCCGCCGCTTAATCGCTTGATCCTAACCGCCCGCCGCTATCCGCCACCGCCCCGACGCTCCCGTGAAACGCTTCCTGCTCCAACTTCTGTATATCTGGAAACAAAAACTGAAAATCTATTTCCTGGCCGGCTGGATCGGCGCGGGCATGGGCATCTTTTTGTTGGCGCCCAGTTACGATTACATCAGTTCGCGCGAGCGCAACGCCGATCCGCTGTCGTCGATGGAATTCGTGCTGGGCCAGTTCACCGAGGTGATGACCGGCCAGATTAATCAAAACAACCTGATACTGTTCTATGCCGAAATCGGCGCAATACTAGGTCTGCTCTCGCTGGGTTTTTATCAAATGCTGCATAGACGGCTGGTGGACCTGGACGCGTTGAAAGCCGAACTGGAAAAGGACTTGCCGACCATCATCCGCCAGGGCGAAGGTCCGTTGCTGGAGTTCAAGTCGTCGTTACGCTGGGATCTGCAGGAGCAGCGGGTCAATAAGGCGTTGGAAGGCGTGATTCTGAAAACGCTGGCCGGATTTTTCAACAGCGCGGTCGGCGGCACCTTGCTGATCGGCGTGGCCGACGACGGTGAGATTCTCGGCTTGGCCCAAGATTTCCAAACCTTGAAAAAGCCCGATCAAGACGGTTTCGAACAAACGCTGATGACGGCGGTCTCGACCCATCTGGGCGCCGATCTGTGCCCGTTGATCCACGTGCTGTTTCATAAATTGGCGGAGCGCGACGTGTGCCGGGTCATCGTCTCGCCGGCCAGCCGTCCGGTATTTTTGACGCAGGCCGGCACGCCGAAATTATTCGTCCGCACCGGCGGCGCCACCCGCGACCTGAACATTCAGGAAGCCTTGGAATACGTGGCCGGACGCTGGAAAAGCCAGCGCTGAAACCTGGCTGGATCGCGGCGAATGCCGCGCTCGCCTGCGATATTACCGCCGCTTCGGCTGGCCGGAATGGCAGGCGCTTCACCGCGACCGAAAAGCGCTACCCACACCGGACGCCTTGAATCGCGGCTAAAGCCGCTCCTACAAAGGTCGGACCGCCGCGCGCGCCATTTCGGCGCCGGCCGAGTTACACTATCCGGCCAAACACGTTCTAAGATCAAGCCATGCCACAACCGTCCGCCTTCGTCTCCTGGTTCCGCCAGTCGTCGCCCTACATTCACGCCCACCGGCGCCGCACCTTCGTGATTTTCTTCGGCGGCAGCGCGGTCGGCGAAACCGAATTCGACAATCTGATCCACGATTTCGCACTGCTGCGCAGCTTGGGCGCGCGGCTGGTGTTGGTGCACGGCATACGCCAACAGATCGACGAACGATTGGCCGAACGCGGCGACACGCCGAAGTTTCATCATCATTTGCGCATCACCGACGCGACGACCTTGCAATACGTCAAGCAAGCCGCCGGCTTGGTGCGCGTCGAGATCGAGGCTTTGCTGTCGATGGGCGTCTCCGGCTCGCCGATGGCCGGCGCCAAGATTCGAGTCGCGTCGGGCAATTTCGTCACCGCCCGTCCGCTCGGCGTGCTGGACGGCATCGATTATTGCTATACCGGCAAGGTGCGCCGCATCGATAGCGAGGCGATCCACCAGCAGCTCGATCAGCACAATGTGGTGCTGATTTCGCCGATCGGTTATTCGCCCAGCGGCGAAGTGTTCAATCTGGCGGCGGAGGAAGTCGCCACCGAGGTCTCCATCGCCTTGCAAGCCGATAAATTGATTTTGTTGACCGAACAGGACTGTTTATCGCCGGACGAACAGCGGCCGCTACCGCAACTGACCACGGCCCAAGCCGAGGAATTGTTGGAAACCCATCCGGATTTCCCGGCGCCGCTGGCTCGCTCGTTGCGCGCGGCGGTGCAAAGCTGCCGGCAGGGCGTGCAACGGGCGCATTTGATCAACCGTCACGTGGACGGCGCCTTGCTGCTGGAATTGTTTACCCGCGACGGCGTCGGCACGCTGGTCAGTTCCACCGCGTTCGAAACCATCCGCCCGGCGGCGCTGGACGACATCGCCGGCATCATGGAGTTGATCAAACCGCTGGAGGCCGAGGGCGTGCTGGTCAAGCGTTCGCGGGAGAAACTGGAAATGCAGATCGGCGATTACATCGTCATCGAGCGCGACGGCCTGATCATCGGTTGCACCGCCTTCCATGCGATGGACGACGGCAACAGCGCCGAAATCGCCTGTCTGGCGGTACATCCGGACTACCGGCGCGGCGCGCGCGGCAATAGCTTGCTGGAGTATTTGTTCACCAAGGCCAAGACCGAAGCCGTCAAACGCTTGTTCGTGCGCAGCACCCAAACCGTGCATTGGTTTGTCGAACGCGGATTTAGCCCCTGCGAACTCGGCGATCTGCCGGAAGCGATGCGTAGCGCCTACAACTACCAGCGCAATTCCAAGTTGCTGGTTAAGGACATCGTATAATCGGGCCTTTAACCGAATTGAAATTTAGGGAAATGGCATGTTGGAAAAACAAGCGTTTTTGAACGTGGTCGATCTGACGCCGCTGGTGTCGATCGATTTGGTGATCCGTTCGGAAACGAACGCGATCTTGATGGGCGAACGTGTCAACGAGCCGGCTGCCGGCTATTGGTTCGTGCCCGGCGGCCGGATTTTCAAAAACGAAACCTTGGAACAGGCCTTCCGGCGAATCACGCACGCCGAACTCGGTATCGAGCTGGAGATTGGCCAAGGCCAACTGCTCGGTGGTTTCACGCATTTGTACGACACCAATTTCGCCAAGGCGCCCGGTATCGGCACGCATTACGTGGTCCTGGCCTATCAACTGCGCTTGCCACTGTCGCTGGACCAATTACCCAGCGCGCAACACTCGGGCTACCGCTGGCTAAGCGAACACGACGACTTGAGCCAGGTTCACGCCAACAGCTTGGCCTATTTCCCTTACCTGCGCTAAATGAGCCGAACCAAAGTCTTGCAACTGACCGACCTGCATCTGCGCGCCGCGGCCGGCGGCACGATGCTGGGGGTCGATACCGAATTTTATTTCCGGGAAACCTTGAATCGGGCGCTGGCCGCGCACGGGCCGTTCGACCTGATCCTGCTGACCGGCGATCTGACCCAAGATCCCTGCCCCGACAGTTACCGGCGCCTGGCCGGCATCCTCGCCGCTTACGACACGCCTTGCCTGTGCCTGCCCGGCAATCATGACGATCCGGATTTGATGCGGCAATGGCTGGCGGGCGGTAACATCGATTGCGGGAGAAGAATGGCCTTGCCGGGCTGGCAAATCATCGCGCTGAACAGCCGCAAACCCGACAGTCCTGCCGGCTTTCTGAACGATTTGGAATTGGCCGAAACCGCCGCGCTGTTGGCGGCGAATCCGGAACCGGCGTTATTGGCGGTCCACCACCATACCTTGGCCTGCGGCAGTCCGTGGATGGACCGAATGAAAATCGAGAACGGCGACGCGTTGATCGAATTGACCGCCCGCTTCCGGCAAATCAAGGCGGTGACCTGCGGCCACGTACATCAGTTATTCGAAGCGGAACGGGCAGGCGTGAAATGGTTGGGCATGCCGGCGACTTGTTTTCAATTCAAACCGGGCGCCGTTAAGTTGGAACTCGACCCACTACCGCCGGGTTATCGGGTGTTCGAGCTGGGCGACGACGGCGAATACTCCACAGTTTGCCATCGGCTGGACATCGAGCAACCGGAACTGGAATTGCAGTCGGCCGATTATTAACCTGCCAGCAAACGGCCGGACAAATAGCCTTCGGCATTGATGCCGACATCGTTGGCGACCAGCAAGGCCCCCAACTCGTCCAAGGCCCGCCGATAGACTCGGCGCTTGAAATACACCACATCCTTCATCGGATACCAATATTCGACCCATTTCCAGTTATCGAATTCCTGCTTATGGCCGCAATCGAAACGCACCAAGGACTCGTCGCTCATCAATTTCAGGATGAACCAGATCTGCTTTTGTCCTATGCACAAGGGTGTCGAATTTTTGCGAACGTAGCGATCCGGCAGCCGGTAACGCAACCAGTAACGGGTTCGCCCCAATAATTGCACATGTTCGGCGCGCAAGCCGGTTTCCTCCCACAACTCCCGATACATCGCGGTCTCCGGGTCTTCGTTGCCGTCTATGCCTCCTTGCGGAAACTGCCAGGAGTTAGCTCCCTTGCGCTTAGCCCAGAACACGCGACCCTCGTCATTGCAAAGGATAATCCCGACATTCGGCCGGTATCCTTTCGAGTCTATCATGTCAAAAACCTGTATGATGTGCCGCCCGATTGGCGAAGGAGACTTGATAAAATCGTCAACCGGCAGTCATTATTTTAATGGCGCCATTGTTCCATAAATGGGCGGCGGATGCTACCGGCCGTCAAGTTTTCTTAACCGAGCGGAAGAGCCGTGAGCTTAGCGATTTTTGATCTGGACAACACGCTGATCGCCGACGACAGCGACTTTTTGTGGGGACAATTTTTGGTGGATGCCGGCATCGTCGACAAAGACCACTACGAACAAGCCAACCAAAAATTCTACGAAGACTACAAACACGGCACGCTCGACATCGTCGAGTTTCTACATTTCTCGCTGGCGCCGTTGGCCCGCTACGAACCGGCCCAGCTTTACCGCTGGCGCGAGGAATTCGTCGAAACCCTGATCAAACCCATCGTGCTGGATGCCGCGCGCGCGCTGGTGGAACAACACCGCGCCGCCGGCGATACCTTATTGGTAATTACCGCGACCAACCGCTTCGTCACCGAGCCCATCGTCAAGCTGTACGGCATCGACAATCTGTTGGCGACGACGCCGGAATTCAAGGACGGCCGCTATACCGGCCGTTTTAACGGCACGCCGTGTTTTCAGCAAGGCAAGGTCACGCTGTTACAGCAATGGCTGGCCGAATCCGGCGAGTCGATGAACGGCAGCCGCTTTTACAGTGACTCGCACAACGATCTACCGCTATTGAATCTGGTGGATCAGCCGGTGGCCGTCGATCCCGACGACAAATTGCGACTGGCCGCCGAGCGCGCCCACTGGCCGATCATTAGCTTGCGATAAGTGCCGGACACACATCCAATCGGCGCAGACACTTTAATGTTGAGTCGCTTTTACTTTTTCTGTATAAAGAACACCTGTTTATCGACTTCCTTAATGATCTTCAGCGGGATATGCCCGGCTTGATCGATATACACGCCGAAATCCAGATGAGCAGCGGGATCGGTGGCAATTACCTTGACCACCGCGCCGCTGTCGATTTCCATAATCGCTTTCTTGAGCCTGAGCAGCGGCAACGGGCATTGCAATCCGCTGGCATCGACTTCCAGATCAAATTTAATCATAACTCACGCGACTAACTCGCCATTTAATTAACAATTGTCATAATATCCCACACCAGACCGCGAAAATCGAGCCATGGAGTACTTCCCGTTATTTTTAAACCTGAAAGGGCAACCTTGTCTGGTGGTCGGCGCCGGTGCCGTCGCGGCCCGTAAAATCGCGTTGCTGCGCAAGGCCGGGGCTCGTATCACGGTGGTGGCCCGCGAGATTAGCGATGAGGTCTCCCGCCTCGGCGACCTCACTTTGCATCAACGGCCTTTCGCCGCCACCGATGTGCAAGGCGCGCGTCTGGTCATTTCCGCGACGGACGACCTTTCGGTCAACGAAGCCGTTGCCGCGACAGCCAAGGCTCAAGGCATACCGGTCAACGTGGTCGACAATCCCGATCTATGCACCTTCATTTTCCCGGCGATCGTCGACCGCTCGCCGCTCACGATAGCAATCTCGTCCGGCGGCGTTTCGCCGGTGCTGGCGCGCTTGCTGCGCGCCAAGGTGGAAACCGCCATTCCCGCCGCTTACGGCCGACTGGCAAGCTTTGCCGAACGTTTCCGACTGACAGTCAAACAAACCTTGCCGGACACCAACCGCCGCCGGGTCTTTTGGGAGAACGTGTTGCAAGGCCCCATCGCCGAACTGGTGTTTGCCGACCGGATCGACGAGGCGCAATCGCGCCTAAATGAAAGCCTGGCCGCCGATTCGGCCGAATTCGCGCGCGGCGAAGTCTATTTGATCGGCGCCGGCCCCGGCGATCCGGATCTGCTAACCTTCCGCGCGCTGCGACTAATGCAACAGGCTGACGTCATCGTTTACGACCGTTTGGTGTCGGCCGAGATTCTGGAGATGGCCCGCAGAGACGCCGACAAAATCTATGTCGGCAAGCAACGCGCCAATCACAGCCTGCCTCAGGAGGACATCAACGCCCTGCTCGCGCAACTGGCGTTACAAGGCAAACGCGTGGCCCGCTTGAAAGGCGGAGACCCGTTTATCTTCGGGCGCGGCGGCGAGGAAATCGAAACGCTGATGCAGCAAGGCATTCAATTCCAAGTGGTACCGGGCATCACCGCCGCGGCCGGCTGCGCCAGTTATGCCGGCATTCCGCTGACGCATCGCGAACACGCTCAGTCCTGCACCTTCGTCACCGGCCATCTGAAGGACGGCAACATCAACCTGAATTGGCGGCAATTGGCGGCGCCGAACCAGACCATCGTCATTTACATGGGTCTGGTCGGCTTGGACGTCATTTGCCGCTCACTGATCGAACACGGCTGCCCGCCGGATCATCCGATCGCCATTGTCCAGCAAGGCACCACTCGCCATCAGCGGGTGCTGACCGGTACGCTGAGCGACATGCCCGCCCAAGTCGAAGCCGCCGAATTCAAAGCCCCGACGTTGATTATCGTCGGCACCGTCGTCACATTGCGCGAAAAACTGCAATGGTTCCATCCGGCAGCGACACGGCAGGCGTGAAAAAATCCCGAATTCAGCGGAAATTAAGTTTTCGTTGGAAGAATCGCCCCGCAAGCCGAGTCGGGACGGCTTTCGCGGTGAAAATTAATTGAATTTTCCAACGAAACTCCCTATCCTTTACCGGCTTGATTTCCCAGGAGCTGTATTGCCAATGCAGTTCTTTTTTTAATCACAACGAGAGAACACAATGAAAAAATCATTCGTTTTTACCGTAGGTGCGGCATTAATCGCTCTGAGCGGTCAAGTAGCGGCTAACGAACAAGAAGAAATCGGTGCAAAAATCTACGAGCGCGCTTTCGGCCGTGGTTGCGGCGCTTGCCACGACATCTCCTCCAATCCACAACTGAAAGAACTGATCAAAGCCGGCAAACTGCCTAAAGATCAATTCGTCAAAGTGGTTAAGGAAGGCAAAAACGGCATGCCGAAAGCCGTCGCGGCCATCATGGAAGTCGGTCCGGTCAAAAAAGCCAACTACACCGAAGATCAAGCCATCGACGCGATCTACGCCTATCTGAGCAAATAAGCTCCAGTTTCCAAGGCGAAAAAAAAGCCGCCTCTCCGTTTGGAAGGCGGCTTTTTTGTGGGCCGGATTTATTGCCCTATCGGTTTTAGACGCGCGTCAGTCCCGACTCAAATAGTGACGAGCACTCCGCCGATACGGCAAACGCCGACGGCCGCGCAACCAGACTCCGGCCACCGCCGCGATCATCAAACCACAGGACACAAAGGTCAGATAGACCAAATCCTTAATGTCTTCCAACTCTTGGACCAAAACCTGATTGACGGCAAGCGCTTCGCCGGATTTAGCTGCGGCGGGGTCACCCGCGCCGGAATACGAGGTCAGAATTTTTACGTCGCCTTTCAGATCGCGTATCGTATCCAAGGAGTCGGCAACGCTGCCGCGCTTGATGTTATCTTCCAACGAGCGCAATTTGCTTTCAATCGAGCCGCTGACCAAGCCGAATAGCTGGCCTTTCAGCGCGCTGATTTCGGCCGACAAAGCCGGATTTTGGGTGGCGTAAGCCATCGAAACGGCCTGGTTTTTCTGAATTTCGTTCAGCAGATTTTGCCTTGGCAACAAAACGAAACCCAATAAAAAAACCGCCGCCGTCAATGCCGTCACCAGCATCAACAGAAAGCGGTTTGCCTTGATTAGCGCCTGATCCCGGTGTGAGCCAGGCAAGTAGACAATAGCGTGCTTATCGGTATTGGCATCATCCGGATTAATCTCAGGCATATCGCTCATTATTGTTCTAGTGTGCTAATCGGGAAGCTTAGTACCGACCGGGCAAACTTCGCCGTCAGCCTATCCCGGCATTATACAAGCTTCGCCAAAAATGTCCCGCATTAAACCGGTTGTCCCTAGCGCGCCTTTTTCGCGGCAATGCGCATCCGCAACGCATTCAATTTGATAAAGCCCTCGGCATCTTTTTGGTTATAGGCGCCGCCGTCTTCCTCGAAGGTGGCGATGTTCTCGTCGAACAGGCTGTCGGTCTCCGACGCACGGCCGACGACAATGACATTGCCCTTGTAAAGTTTCACGCGGACTTTACCGTTGACGCGGACTTGCGAAGCGTCGATCATCGTTTGCAGCATCGCCCGCTCAGGACTCCACCAATAACCGTTGTAAATCAACGACGCATAACGCGGCATCAGTTCGTCCTTCAAATGCGCCACTTCCCGATCCAGAGTCAGCGATTCGATGGCCCGGTGGGCTTTTAACATGACGGTGCCGGCCGGAGTCTCGTAGCAGCCGCGCGATTTCATGCCAACGTAACGGTTCTCGACAATGTCCAAGCGGCCGATGCCGTTGGCGCCGGCGACTTGATTCAATTTTTCCATGACCTGATGCGGGGTGTGCGGAACGTCGTCGATGGCCACGATATCGCCCTGTTTATAAGTCAGCTCGATATAGGTCGCTTGATCCGGCGCATTTTCCGGCGACACGGTCCAACGCCACATGTCTTCCTCGGGCTCGGTCCACGGATTTTCCAGGATGCGGCCTTCATAAGAAATATGCAGCGAGTTGGCATCCATCGAGTAAGGCGAGGTTTTACCCTTTTTCATTTCAACGGAGATACCGTGGCTCTCGGCATAGGCCAACAGTTTTTGGCGGGAGTTCAAATCCCATTCCCGCCACGGCGCAATGATTTTGATGTCCGGGCGCAACGCATAGGCCCCCAACTCGAAACGAACTTGGTCGTTACCCTTGCCGGTCGCGCCGTGGGAAATCGTATCGGCACCGGTTTCGTTGGCGATTTCGATCAAGCGCTTGGCAATCAGCGGCCGGGCAATCGAGGTGCCGAGCAAATACTCGCCCTCGTAAATCGTGTTGGCGCGGAACATCGGAAACACGAAGTCGCGGGCGAATTCCTCGCGCAAATCGTCGATGTAGATTTCCTTGATGCCCGCCGCTTGCGCCTTCGCCCGCGCCGGCTCCAACTCTTCACCTTGGCCGATGTCGGCGGTGAACGTGACGACCTCGCATTGATAAACGTCTTGCAACCATCTCAGGATGACCGAGGTATCCAAGCCGCCCGAATAGGCCAATACCACTTTTTTAACTTCCGACATTGCGTTCTTACCTGTACCCATTGAAAAATGGCCGGATTATACCAAAAATCGGCTGGCCGCCGATCCAGCCAGACCGGCTCCCAACATCTCGATCAGCCGTTCGGTCGCCCCCTGATTGGCTTGCACGAATTCTTGAGCCCGCAGCGCCATCGCTTGGCCGAATGCGGGGTCGCGATATAAGGCCAACACCGCATTCGCGAGCGCCTCGGCGTCGGCGCATTGGCCAGCGGCGCGGTCCGCCAACATCCGATCGGCGATTTCCTGAAAATTGAACATCCAGGGGCCGAACAGCACCGGCGAGCCGATCGCGGCCGGTTCCAAGACGTTGTGACCGCCAATCTCAACCAGACTGCCGCCGACAAACGCCGCGTCGGCCGCCGAATACAATAATTTCAATTCCCCCATGCTGTCGCCAATATAAACGTCGGTTTCGGTCCCACACGCCAGCCCGGCGCTGCGCATCAAGACCCGCAGGCCTTGGGTTTCGCACAACTTCTTAACGATGTCGAAGCGCTCCGGGTGGCGCGGCACGATCATTAACAATAAATCCGGCATCGCCGCTTTCAGGCGCCGATACTGTGCCAACAGGGCCTCTTCCTCTCCGGCATGCGTGCTGGCGGCTATCCATACCCAGCGTCCGGCGAACGCCGACGCTTTCAAGCGCTTGCCCGCCGCCAGAGTATTGGGATCGACGGTCACGTCGAACTTCACGTTGCCGACCACCCGAACTTGGGCGGGTCGGGCGCCGATTTCGACGAAGCGCTGTGCATCCTCGTCGGTTTGCACCGCAATCGTATCGATACAGGCCAACACCGGCCGGATCAGGCTGGGAATTTTCAGATAGGCGCGCGCCGACCGCGCCGACAAGCGGGCATTAACGACAAACAGCGGCACGTTGCGGACACGGCACTCGGCAAACAGATTAGGCCAAAGCTCCTTTTCCAGGAATACCGCCAGACTCGGCCGGAACCGCTGAAAGAACCGCGCGACGACCCAAGGTAAATCGTAGGGCAAATAAACGTGCTCGACCCGATCGCCCAAGACCGCGACGACTCGCGCGGAACCGGTCGGCGTCGTCGTCGTGACCAAGACCGGCAATTGCGGAAACTTGACCAGCAAACGCTGGATCAGCGGAAACGCCGCTTCGGCCTCGCCGACCGAGACGGCGTGAAACCAGATTCCGCCGCCACGGACCGGCCCGCGATAAATTCCCAAACGTTCCCGCCAGCGCAGTCGATAGGCGGGCGCCTTGATTCCGCGCCAATACAATCGCAACAAAATCGCCGGCAACAACAAACCGAATAAACCCGTATACAGACGACGCATCGTTAGCAGCGAGGTCGGCCAAGCGTTATATAAACCATTCTTTTCCCGATTTTCACGGCTCGGTAGGGTTCGCCGCGTGTTTCAATGAGCCATCTCGGTGCACGCGGGACACAAACCTTCTCCAAATCGGCGCAAGCGGCAAACTAATCCTTAACACATCCGCCCGGGTCACTCGGCAAACTCGTAGACCTTGTATCTGTCCACCAAGGGGCGCAACTGCTGTTGCGCGACAGCTTGGTAGCCAGGGTTTTTCAAAAACGCTTCCAACGCTTGGGCGTCGGCGAAAGTCGCCGAAACCGCCACATCGTAGCTCCGGTCCAATGCGGTACCGGCCCGCTCGCGGCGAATTTCCGCCGGCGTCCCCAGCTGATAACTCACTACGCCGGGGAGATTCGCCAGCGGCCGGCTTAGCTCGATATATTGACGGCGCGCCGCCGGGTCGCCGGCCTGCTTCAACCACACCAGCGCGACGTGATGAACCGAACCGCTAAGCCGGTCGCCTTGGTCAGGCGCCAACACGCAACACGCGCTGAGCACCGGCATCAGCGGCAATAAGTAATACAGTCTAGTCATCGATTTCTCAACGTTCGGGGCGATCCACCCGGGCTTTGTTTCAATCCGCGGCCTTGAACGCCCATTGTTTGATTTTCGCCGGAAAAGTCCGGTCTAACGCCGACTAACACCAAGGGCTTCCTCCGCAACCTACGCCACCCGAACTGGATTGACCTGGAAAGCCCTCGCGTAACGCTTTAGCACCGTTGCCTGGGCTTAGGCGGGCGATGGTATCGGGCCGAATGCCGGAGCGTCAAGCCGTTCCCGTCCCGGCCTAAGCAATGGTCAAGCTTAGCATGCTACGCCGGCGCCCCGCATCGAGCGCGCTTTTCGGCTCGACGGCACCCAAGAAATTTTCCGGTGCTTTCGGTGACAAGTCTCGAACGAGCGTTATACTAACTCGCAGCGTAAGTACCGCTTCCATCATAAAAATAACGATCAGGGATAACGATGAAAAAAAATCTTCCGATTACCCAACGCGAGATCGAGTACAGCGTTCAACTGACCATCACTTCCGCCACCGACACCGCCGGACGAGTCAGCTACGTCAACAACGACTTCATTAAAATCAGTGGCTTTAGCGAGAGCGAACTACTCGGACAAAGCCATAACATTGTCCGCCACCCCGATATGCCGCCGGCGGCCTTCGCCGATTTATGGCAAACCATCAAAAGCGGCAAGCCCTGGATGGGCATTGTCAAAAATCGCTGTAAGAGCGGCGACCACTACTGGGTGGACGCCTTCGTAACGCCGCGTTTCGATCGCGGCAAAATCATCGATTACGAATCCGTTCGAGTAAACCCGATCCCGCGACGGTAGCCCGCGCCAAGCAAATCTACGAAAAAATTAACGCCGGCAAGACCGAATCGGCCGGTATCGGCCGGCTCAGCCTGCCTGCTAAGCTGTCGCTGAGCTGCGGGCTGCCTCAGGCCGCGATTGCCGGCATTCTGTACCTAAACGGCGTGGTTAGCCCCGGCGTTGCAGCCGGTTTGGCACTGTCGGCAATAGCCGTCGGCTACGCCGCCGCCGCTTTGATATTGCAACCGCTCGCCATCGCCGCCGCCGAAGCGCGTAAGGTCATCGACAATCCGCTGACCCAACGCATCTACACCGCCGACAATGGCGAAATCGGTCAACTGCTGCTCGCAATCAAGCTGCTGAAAGCGAAATCCCGAACCATCATCCGCCGTTTGATTCAAGCGACCGAACCGTTGGCCGGCAAGGCCGACTCCACCCATCGCGCGGTCAGACAGGTCAGCACCGCGATGGATCAGCAACTACGGGAAATCGAACAGATTGCCTCGGCGATCCATCAAATGAGCGCCACGGTCAGCGAAGTGGCCCGTAGCGCCGCCAATGCCGCCGATGCCGCCAACAATGTCAGCCATAAATCCCAGGCTTCGGTCGCGCGGGTCAACGACACGATAAGCATGATGGAAAATCTGGCCGGCGCGGTCAATCAGGCCGAATCGGTGATTCAAGTACTCTCGGTTCATAGCCAGAATATCGGCGGCGTGCTGGATGTGATCCAAGGTATCGCCGAACAAACCAATTTATTGGCGCTGAACGCCGCGATCGAAGCTGCCCGGGCCGGCGACCAAGGCCGCGGCTTCGCGGTGGTTGCCGACGAAGTACGCACCTTGGCCGGCCGCACTCAAAAATCAACCGAAGAAATCCATCGAATGATCAATGATCTGCGCGACGGCACCCAGAACGCGGTCGCCGAAATGGCCAGGGTTCGCGAAATGGCGGCCGCCGGCTCCGAGCACGGTAAACATTCCACCGGCCTGCTCCAGGAAACCGTGCAATCGGTCGGCTACATCAACGAAATGATCGTACAGATCGCCAGCGCGGCCGAGGAACAGCAAGTGGTTTCGGAACAAATCGCCCGGACCGTCGAAGCCATCGGCAATCTGTCCCGGCAAACCAGCGAACACGCGGCTCACGCCAGCGAAGCGGCCGGCAGCGTTTCGGAGTCCAGCCGCGAACTGGATTTGATGGTCGAGCAATTCGACGACCAGCAGCACTGAGCCAAGCGCATTGATCGAATGGAAATCTCGCTCTCAATCAGCCTGCTTCCATTTGATATTGCAGCCGATACTGGGAATTTGCCGAGCGGCGTTGGGTTGACCGCTCAACATGGCGTCGAGCGCGGCCCGCAAATCCGCGCCGGTAACAGGCTCGTGGTTTTTCGGCGTCGCCGCGTCCAGCCGGCCGCGATAAACGCAGGCCAAATCGGGGTCGAACAGGTAAATATCCGGCGTGCAGGCCGCTTGATACGCCTTGGCAACTTGCTGGGTCTCGTCGTACAGATAGGCCGCGAACGGGTAACCCCAGGCCGCCATCAGCTCGCGCATCTTGTCGGGCGCGTCGTCCGGATAGTGACTGATGTCGTTGGCGCTGATCGCCAACGTCGCGACACCTCGCGCCGCATACTCGCGCGCGATCGCGATCAATTGCGCTTTAACGTGCAGTACATAAGGGCAATGGTTGCAGATGAACAGAATCAGCGTGCCTTGAGTGCCGCGCAAGTCTTGCAACCGAAAGGTCTTGCCGGTCACCGTGTCCGGCAACTCGAAGTCGGGCGCAATCGTGCCCAGCGGCATCATCGTGGATTGGGTGGCGGCCATCGCATATCCTCTTGGTTAAAAATTCAGGACATTATAAGCTTCACGATTCGGTCTCGAAGCGCTTTATCCGCTTGACCGCTTTCGGTTCCGAATCGCGCCCCGCACGGCGGATTCGTCTACTCTAAGGGCATTTGGGCCGACCCTAGCAACCATGAACCTCCAGTCAAACCACCTTCCGCAACCGGACGCCTACGTCATCACCGAGAAACTCGGCGAAAGCTTACAAGCCTCGGTCTACAAGGGTTACCACAAACACGTGCCCGAGTATCCGTTGGTCATCAAATACCTGAAACTGCTGTCGAGTTGGGAAGACCAGTCCCGGCACTTGCGGCAAAAAATCGAACGCCTGAAAGTCCTGCACGATCCCCGCGTCAGCACGCCGCTGGCGTTGGAATCCGACGAAGGCGAACAATTCATCGTCCAACCTTGGTTCGCCGGCCAAACCTTGAGCGACTGGCTGGAAAACCAAGGATCGCCGCGTCTCGATAGTTTTTTCGCGCTGGCCTGTCCGCTCGCCGACATCCTGCAAACCGTTCACGATTGCGGCATCACTCACGGCGGCGTCAAGCCGCACAACATTTTGGTGCAAGCCGGTACGCTGAGTTTGCGGCTGACCGATTTCATCACGCCGCTGGATATCCGCGACGTCAGCCATTTCATTTACGATCCGCAATTCGTGCGCCATACGCTGGCCTACACCTCGCCCGAGCAGACCGGACGCATCAACTACCGGGTGGATTTTGCCACCGATTTGTATTCGCTGGGCATTGTGTTTTACGAATTGCTCAACGGCCGACCGCCGTTTGTCTCCGAAGACCCGCTGGAGCTGATCCATTCCCATCTGGCCGAGGAAGCCGAGCGCCTGCACGAACTCGACCCGCGCATACCGGAAACGCTGAGCGAGATCGTCGCCAAACTGACGGTCAAACAACCGGAAAAACGTTACCAAAGCGCCGCCGGGCTGCTGGCGGATCTGAGACGTTGCCAAAGCGAATACCTTCGAGACGGGGCGGTATCCAATTTCGCGATCGGCCGTCACGACCGCAGTCGCCGGGTGATATTTATTTCGAAAATGGTCGGCCGGCAAACCGAATCCGAAACCATTCAGCACGCCTACGACGAGGTAATGGCTGGCCGGTTTCGGTCGGTACTGATTTCCGGCCTGTCCGGCATCGGCAAGACCCGGCTGATTCAGGAGCTGCAAAAGCCCTTGGTGAAGAACCGCGGCTATTTCACCTCCGGCAAGTTCGACCAATACCAAAAAAACATACCCTACAGCTCGCTGATTCAGGCACTGCGCAACCTGATCCGCACCTTTCTGACCGAGAGCGATGCTCAGGTACAACATTGGCGGGCCAGGATTTTGGAAGCGGTCGAAAACCAAGGCGGCGTCATCGCCGAAGTGTTGCCGGAACTCAGCTTCATTATCGGACCGCAACCCGAGCCGGCGCCGTTGCCGCCGGTCGAGGCGCGCCAGCGCTTTAACAATCTGTTCGACCGATTTTTAACCTGCCTGGCCAGCGAGGACAATCCGCTGGTACTGTTCATCGATGACTTGCAATGGTGCGACAGCGCCACGTTTGATTTTTTGCAAAACCTGTTCGCCAACCATCGCGAGCACCCGTTTCTATTATTGCTCGGCGCTTACCGGCACAACGAAGTCGACACGGGCCATCCGCTCGCGAAATTAATTCGCCGGGTCGGCGAAGCCGAGGGTCCGCTAGTGGAAATTCGCCTCGGCGCGCTGAGCGAACGCGACTGCCACGAAATGGTGGCCTACATTCTGGACTCTTCGCTGGAAGCCACCGCCAATCTCGCCCAATTCATCACCGCGCTAACCGAGGGCAATCCGCTGTTCGTCAGCGAAAGCCTGGCTTGGCTGTACAACGAAGGCCTGCTCGGTACCGATGCCGATCGGCATTGGCTATGGGATATGCAACGTATCCGCGACACGCAGATGCCAGCCAACGTGGTCGAGTTGTTCAGTGCGAAGGTCCGCAAGCTGCCCGAGCCGACCTTGCGCATCCTGGATTATTGCGCTTGCCTGGGCAATCGTTTTAGCGCCGATGAAATCGCCACGGTATTGGAATTGCGCATCGAACCGCTGTTCGACGACCTGAAGCCGGTACTGAGCTTGGGGTTGTTGCTGGAAAACAAGTCCGATCTGCAATTCGTCCACGATCGGGTCCAAGAAGCGGTACTGCGCCAGGTCGAACCGGCCGCGCGCCGGGCCATACATTGGCGCATCGGCCGGCGCGTGCTCGGCGACACCCCGGTCGGCACCGAACTGGCGCACATGGATCATTTGTTCACGATCGCTGCTCATTTGAACCAGGGAAAACCCAATGCGCCCGACACCAGCACCCGCTATTGGTTGGCTGAAATCAATTTTCACGCCGGCAATAAAGCACTCGACTCGCTGGCCGGCGAAGCCGCCAACGAATTTTTCGAAATGGCCCACCGCTATCTACCGGGCGACTGTTGGACGCAAGCCTACGAATTGACCTTTCGCATCTATCAGCGCCTCGCCAAAACCGATTTGATGCGGGGCCGTTACGATAGCTCGGAAGCGTTGCTCAACCATTTGATAGAGCACGCGCTCAGCGATTTGGACAAGGCTGAAGCCCTTGCCGAACAGACCACGTCGCTGTCGTCGTTCGGCAACTTCCAAAAGGCAATCGCAACCGCCAACCGCGGCCTGGCCTATTTCGGCAAGTCGCTACCGGCCGACGCCGGCGAAGCCCGCCGGCAAATGGAAACGTTAATGGCCGACATCGAAGCGCAAGGCGACGTTTGGACCAAAATCGCGGCGATACCGTTTACCCGGGAGCGCCGCAATAAGATCGAATTGGCTTTCTACGCCGAGTTGATTCCGGATTTATATATGTGCGGACTGGTGCCGCAACTCTATTTATCGGCCGCGCTTTCCACCCAGCATTGTTTAGGCGGCGGCATGGACGAGTCGGTGATTTACTCGTTTTCGATCATGGGATTGAATCTGGGCGAGCAGGGCCGCTTCGAACAAGCCTTCCGCTACGAAGACCTGGCGCGCGAGCTGTGCGCCAAATATCCCAATACCTTCGGCGCCACCCGCGGCATGAACGGCATTGTCTGGTGCAACATGCACAGCCGTTCCCATCCGGCCGCCATCGTCGAGTACGCTCATCAAGCCATACAATGCGGCCGCAATTGCGGAGACTTGTACAACGCCGGCCTATCCTACGGTCCGTTGATGTGGAATTTGCAGGCCCAAGGAAAAAATCTGCGCTGGATAGAAGAAGCCGCCGACGAATGCCTGCAATTCTCCCGCAAGAATCAACTCGCATTCTCGGTCGGCTTGGCGGAAGCGGTTTTGGCGGGCTGGATCGCGCCGATGAAAGGCGGCACTCCGGTTGATATGACCGCCACCCTCGCGGACTGGAACACCCATCATTATGTCGCGGCCTCCGGCAGCTATTACGCGTTGCTCGGTTTCGCCCGTTATTTTCTAGGCGATTATTCCGGCGCGGCGCAAGCCTTGGACCAAGTGGAGCGCCACTTACACGGCTTGACCGACAACGTGTTAAAGCGCCTGTGGTATGTGTACCGATTGTTGAACCGTTTGCGGCAAAACGACGCGCCGCCCTGGCCCGAACTGGAAACCGAAATCGCGCCGGTGCTGGAACAGTTGGAAATCTGGGCCGGTTTGGGGCCGCTGTTGCAACCCTATCTGAGTTTCGCCAAGGCCGAAATTGCCCGGTTTCGCGGCTGTGTCCGCGAGGCACGCAATTGGTATCTGGACGCCGCCGCCGATTGCTTCCGCCAGCAGTACGGGCTATTGGCCGGCCATGTGTACGAAGCGCTGGCCGATTTGACGGCCGAGCACGACTTGGGCGACGCCGAACTCTATTACGGCGAGGCCCGCCGTCACTACCGGCTATGCCGGGCCGATCTCAAAAACCAACAGTTGCAGGAACGCCACCGTTACGTGCCCCCGGAAACCGGCGCCAGGGTTATCAAATCCGAATCTCCGCAGTCGAAACTGCCCAATCTGGATACCGGCTACTTAATGAAGTCCGCGTTGGCGCTGTCCGCCGAAATCGATTTACCGCTATTGATGCGCAAAATCATGGCCGTGGTACTGGAAAGCTCCGGCGCCCAGCACGGTTATCTGTTGATTCGCCGGCAGGACGAGTGGCTGGTCGCCGCCGAGCAACATGTCGGCAAAAAGCACGCGCCGAATCGCCAATACGCGCCGTTACACAAAGTGCGCGGCATCTGCCGAGCCGTGGTGAATTACGTGATCCGCACCCATGAAAAAATCGTATTGCGCGACGCCGGTGCCGAAGGTGAGTTTCAAACCGCGCCGGAAGTAATCTCGCTGGGCTTGCGCTCGGTGTTGTGTCTGCCGGTCGTCAAACAAAACGAACTCGGCGCGGTGCTGTATCTGGAGAACCGGCTGGCCGACGGCGTATTCACATCGGAAAAAATCGCGATGACCGAGTTGCTGACCGCGCAAGCCGCCATTTCGCTGGAGAATGCCCGCTTGGTCGAGCAAACCCGTCAAGCCTACCATCAATTGCAGGATAATCAGGACCACATGCTGCAAATGGAGAAACTGTCGGCACTCGGCACCTTGGTCGGCGGCGTCGCTCACGAAATCAATAATCCGTTGATGGGTGTGATGAACTTCGTCGAATACGTCGCGGAACGTTGCGAAGACCCCAAGTCCCGGGAAGTACTGGGGCAAGCTCTTCAACAAATTCAGCGGATCAAGGCCATCGTTTCCAATATGCTGATTTTCTTGCACAACCGCTCGGCGCAAACCGGCAGCTGTTCGTTTTCGGAGGTGTTGGCGCAAACCTTGATGCTGCTGGAAGGCGAACTGCGCAAACTCGCGATCGCGGTGCATTGCGAATTGCCGACGGATCTTCCGCAGATCGCTTGCACCGCCGAGACATTGCAACAAATCTTGGTGAATTTGTTGATCAATGCGCGCGACGCGCTCGCCGGCACGGCTCATCCGCGGATCGATATCCAAGCGCGTAGCGTGGAAAAGATGTTAGAGTTGACGATAACCGATAATGGCCCAGGTATCGCCGACGATGTGCAAATCCGAATGTTCGACCCCTTCTTTACGACCAAGCCGCCGGGCCAGGGCACCGGTCTGGGCTTGTCGGTGACGCGGCGGCTGCTTCAGGACATTGGTGGCGCTATTAACGTCGAGAGCCGCTCTGGTGAAGGCTGTTGCATGCGGTTAAAATTTCCTCACTTCTAACGCGGGACTAGCGATGGTGAACAATATTTTGGTGATAGACGACGACCCCGCCGTGCGGGGCGCCTTCAAATTAATTCTGGAAGACGAAGGCTACAACGTGCGCGAGGCCGAATGCGGCGAAGACGGTATCGCAATGGCGCAAAGCCTGCGTCCGGATTTAATCTTTCTGGACTTGCGGATGCCCGGCATCGATGGCGTGGAAACGCTACGACGCCTGAAGGCCATGGACAACAGTTTGAACGTCTATTTGGTGACCGCTTTCGCCACCGAATTCATGGATCAGCTCAAGGCCGCCCACGACGAAGGCCTGCAATTCGAATTGGCCAGCAAACCGCTGTCGGCCTCGCAAATCAAGAATATCGCCCAGGTGGTCCGGATCGCCAGGGATCACGAGGCCCGCCGCGCCAATCATCATAAATTGGTGCTGACGCTGTACGTGGTATCGCTGAATGCCGAAACCCGCCGTTTGGTCGAGCAGATCAGCGCGGTGCTGACCGGCATCTACGAGCCCGGCCACTGGGTGTTCGATGTCGTCGAAGTTCTGGGCATGCCGGAAAAAGCCCTGGAGCAGGAAGTTTTCGCGACGCCAATGCTGGTGCGCGATTTACCTAAACCGGTATTGAAGCTGCTCGGCGACTTGTCGCGAATGTCGTCGGTGATGGCCGCGATTACCACCCAGACCCAAAGTACCGGCGCGCAAACCGTCATCGTCTAAAGCCGCCCTTACCGGACCCCATGCCGCAAACCCTCAGCCAGCTCAATCTGATCCTGGACACCATCACCGACGGCGTATTGGTCGTCGATCCATTGGGCAAGGTCCTTTACGCCAATCAGGCAGCCGAGTCGTTGTTGGAACGCGGCGAACTGGCCGGCCAGATGCTGGCGATTCCGGTGGCCGACAGCCATTTACATTTTCAAGACATTAACCTGATTAGACCCAGCGGCCTGGCTTGGGCGGAAATGCGCTCAACGCCGCTGACCTGGGAAGGCAAACCCGCTTTCGTCATCGGCTTGCGCGATATTACCGCCCGCAAGCAGGCCGAGATTGCGCTGCAAGACAGCGAGTTGCTGTTCCATACCTTGGCCAAGGTCGCGCCGGTCGGCATTTTCCGCACCGATCGGACCGGTGCCTTCGACTATGTGAATACTCGCTGGTGCGAAATTTCCGGCCTGTCCTTCAGCCATTCCCACGGCGATGCCTGGATCGCCGGCCTGCACGAAGAGGACCGCGCCGAAGTCGCCGCCTCCTGGCGGGAGTGCGTCAGTCTGGCGGAACCGTTTTATCGGCAATTCCGCTTCCAGTTCAGCGACAGCGAGCCGCGTTGGGTGGTTTGCCGAGCCGAGCCGGAGCTTACCGATACCGGGGACTTGTGCGGCTATGTCGGAACCGTAACCGATATTTCCGAAATCAAGGCCAACGAAGACCGGCTCAGCCAAGCCGCCGCCGTGTTCGAAAGTACCCGGGAAGGCGTGATGATTACCAACGCCGACAAGCAGATTCAACTGGTCAACAAGGCCTTCAGCGATATCACCGGTTTTACACCGGACCAAGTGATCGGTAAGACTCCGAAAATCATCGCCTCCGGCCACCACAACGTCGATTTTTATCGCGACATGTGGGAGACGTTGGCCAACACCGACCATTGGCAAGGCGAAATCTGGAATCGCCGTAAGAATGGCGAAGTGTTTCCCGAGCTGTTGAGCATCAGCGCGGTGCGCGACGGTCAAGGCGAGGTCAGCAATTACGTGGGTGTGTTCGCGGATATTTCCAAACTGAAAGCCTCGGAAAAAGAGCTGGAATTTCTGGCTCACCACGATCCGCTAACGCAACTACCCAACCGAATGCTATTCCTGTCCAGGCTACGCCACAGCATCGACCAAACCCGCCGCCGGCGCGGCGTGATGGCGGTGTTGATGCTGGATCTGGACCGGTTCAAGGACGTCAACGACAGTTTCGGCCATCTGGCGGGCGACGATCTGTTGCAGTTGGTCGCGCAACGGCTCACCGCCCGTTTGCGCAACAGCGATACGATTTGCCGGCTGGGCGGCGACGAGTTCGTCGTCTTGCTGGAGGAAATTCCCCAGCCGGAAGCGGCGGCCCAGGTTGCCTCGCAAATCATCGCGGCGCTAAGCCAAATCTGGCACCTGAGCAGCGGCCACGAAGTCAGAATTGGTGTCAGTGTCGGCATCGCCCTGTTTCCGGAACACGGCCAGACCCCGGACGAACTGATTCAACAAGCCGATACGGCTTTGTATCAAGCCAAAAATGACGGTCGCAACTGTTTCAAATATTTCTCGGAAGATCTGACCCGCGCCGCCCGCGAACGGATGGATCTGGAAATCCGCCTGCGCCTAGCCATCGAGCGCCGGGAGTTACGCGTGTATTTTCAGCCGCAAATCGACGTGGCCAGCGGCGATTTGGTCGGCGCGGAGGCCCTGCTGCGTTGGGAAACCGACACCGGCGAAATCATCGCGCCATCGCGTTTCATACCTATCGCCGAGGAAACCGGATTAATCGTGCCTATCGGCAATTGGGTGCTGCAAGAGGTTTGCCGGCAAGGTCGGCGCTGGCTGAATCGAGGGCTGGCGCCAATAAAATTGGCGGTGAATTTATCGTCGCAACAATTTCTGCATAGCGACATCGGCGAAGCGATAGGCCATATTCTGCGGGAAACCGGATTTCCGCCGGAACATCTGGAGCTGGAGCTGACCGAGAGCGTGCTGATGAAACGGGAACGGGAAGCGATCGAGATCCTGCACCAATTACACCGACTCGGCTTGGGTCTTTCCATCGACGACTTCGGCACCGGCTATTCGTCGCTGGCCTATTTAAAGCTGTTTCCGCTGGACGTCATCAAGATCGATAAGAGTTTTATCGAGGACATCCCGGACCATGCCGACGATATGGAAATTACCGCAACCATCATCGCGATGGCCAAGAGTCTCAAAATGCGAGTCATCGCGGAAGGCGTCGAAACCGCCGAACAATTGAATTTTTTGCGGAGCCGAGAATGCGATCAATATCAGGGCTATTTGACCAGCCGACCGCTACCGGTCGCCGAATTCGAAAAATTCAGACGAGATTATCAACCTCGCCCAATCGAGCCTACCGGCACGGACTAAAACCAATACTCGCCGGCCAAACTCGCTTCGATCAAGCCGCGCCAACCGCCGCGAGATAATCAGCGGCGGTTGGCGCGGCCTACTTCAATTTACCGCTTAACCGCGTCGGCGCAGATAGCTTGCAAGTCCGGCGATGGCGCTGCCGAACATCCAGACCGCGCCGGGTACGGGTACCGGCGAAGTACCGCATTGCTCGTCGACGCTACTGACGCACACGTTTAACGAACCGGTGTTATCGCCGAAAATATCGTCGTTCAAACCGAATTGCACATAGGTCGCGCCCACCGGCAATTCGAAGCTGATGCCGTAGACGAATCCTTGGCTGTTATCAATTTTAACCACGCTGCCCAAGCTCAACAATTGCACGATATTGCCGCCGTCATCGGTCAACGCGCCGACCAGGGATTGCAAAAACAGGCCGTAGGGTGCCGGGTCGTCGGGATCCTGATTTTTTCCCCATTCGCCTTCGTAGTAATAGCTAGGCAACACTTGCCCGCTGGAGCCGAGTTCGTCATCCTTGAATACACTGCCCACATGACCATTATTGTTGACGTTCGGCACATCGCCGAATGCATTGGTCAGGCCGTCAAGGTAAGTGATGAAAATCGCATCACCCGCGCCGATACCGATGTCGGCCAGTTTCAACCGGGCCGGCGGCGTGTAGTCCGGAATCGCATCGCTCCCGTCCGCGCCCAGGCCATACGTGTAATCGCCGTTCAAGCCGCCGATTTCCCAAACCCAAGGACCGGCGGTACCGGCGACGTTGACGATTTGGTAAGCCGCATCGGCGG
>NZ_JBYMAP010000023.1:0-27521 GCF_057766305.1 Methylomonas sp. BG-2
GCGCTTGACCCTGAGTTTTTATCGGGCCCGGCCGATTTCGCCGCGCCAGGCCCCAGTATTGTGGCAATTGTTGGAAACCCTGGCCGAGCGCGCCGAGCTGCCGAGCGTACCGCGACCCTATTACGTGCCCAGCCCTATCATCAACGCCTTCGCGGTCGGCAACCAGCGGCAGGCGGCGATCGCGTTGAGCGACGGCTTGCTGCAACGGCTTTCGACCCGCGAACTGGCCGGGGTATTAGCGCACGAGGTAGCTCATATCGCCAACAACGACTTGCGGGTCATGAGTTTGGCCGACGCGATCAGCCGGATCACCGCGCTGTTCGCCAGCGCCGGCCAATTATTTTTGTTGTTGAGCCTGCCGGCCTTGTTTGTCGCCGACGTGGAGTTTTCGGTCAATTGGCCGGCGGTCTTGTTGCTGCTGTTTTCGCCGCATCTGGCGCTGCTGATGCAACTGGGCTTGTCCAGAACCCGCGAATACGACGCCGACCTGCGCGCCGCGACGCTGACCGGCGATCCGCTGGGCTTGGCGCAAGCCTTGGCCCATATCGAGCGAGCCAGCCGAGGCTGGCTATCGGTGTTGTTTCCCGGCTGGGGCAATCCGGAGCCGTCCTGGTTGCGCACCCACCCGCCGACCGAAGAGCGGATTCGCCGGCTGCACGCGCTGGCGCCGGCCGCGCCGTGGCAAATTCACGCCCCGATTTTCGCCTATCCGCTGACGCCAGTATCGCGCTTGCCGCGCTGGCGCGTCGGCGGTTTGTGGCACTAATTTCTTATCAACTTGAGATTCCAATCATGAGCGACGCGATACATCTGGTTTGCCCGCACTGCCAAGCCGTCAACCGGGTGCCGCCGGACCGGTTGAACCAACAGCCCAACTGCGGTCAATGCCATCAGGCCTTGTTTACCGGCCATCCGCTGGAACTGACCGAAGCCAATTTTTCCAAGCACCTGACCCAAAGCCAGATACCGTTGCTGGTGGATTTTTGGGCGGCCTGGTGCGGGCCATGCAAGATGATGGCGCCGGCCTTCGCCCAAGCCGCTGAAATGCTGGAGCCGGCGGTCCGCTTGGGCAAAGTGGACACCGACCGCAATCGCTACCTGAGCGAGGACTTCGGCATTCGCAGCATTCCGACGCTGATATTGTTCAAGGGCGGTCGCGAAATCGCCCGGGAAGCCGGCGCGATGTCGCTGCAAGACATCGTGCGCTGGACGAGGAGTCATTTAGCTTGATGGTTGGGACCTTCGAGCGGGCGGCAGGAGGTGGATGGGCTGGCCTCCGTTCCGTCAGCCAACCCGGTTAGGCGGCATCCGGGTCTGAACAAAACGGCGTTTGTTAGCCGGACTTATTCTACTTTGTCGGATTACCAAAGCCATCCCGCGAAACCAGTGGCTTTTATTCAGTAGCTCATTGAAAGTTTTTGAAAAACAAAAACACATAAATTATTGATTTATATGGCGTCCCGGATACGATTCGAACGTACGACCTGTCCCTTAGGAGGGGACCGCTCTATCCTACTGAGCTACCGGGACGTGGCTGCGAATTTTAGCACAGCCCTTTTGCTTAGGACTTTTGTTTTCGGATTTCCACCCGTTCCAGCGAGGTAATAAAATAAGACAGCTTGGATTGACTTTTGGACGAGAGATTCTCGAAGAAACCGCCGATTTGCACCTTGCTGGAGCCCTGGCCTATCGGCTTGACGAAACGGACGATCAAGTCGAAGTCCATCGCGTAATCCTCGAACTGAATCTGGCAACCCTTGATTTTATCACCGCGCTGAACCCGCGCCCGGTTGGCGGGAATGTTGATGCCGGCACCGCCCCGTGACAAATCGAACAAATAGCCGCCGATCGACATGCCGGTGCGCTGGACAATGCCGTTGAACGGAATTTCCAGGCTGGCAATCTCCAAACGCGGCGAGCGGCGGCGTTGCGGATAAAAAATCCGGTCGGGAAACGGCGCCTTGTAGTAGCTGATCCCTCGCATGTGGCCGATTTCGATCGCGCTCAGATTGAACGATAAATGAATACCCTTATGAAAGGTCGATAACTTCAGCGACCGGCTGCGTAATAATAAATCGTTGCCGTGCTTGGGGACCAATTCGTCGAGAATGATGGCGTTTTTATCCAGCTTCACACCCAGTATCGAGGAGCTGAAATCTTCCTGACAACCTTCGATTTGTATCGTGCACAATGGCGATCCGGTTTCGATTTCGGCCAGCAATTTGGCGATGCGATCCGGGTCCGTCAAAAAATTGGGATTTTCGAACGCGAAAAAATCGCTGTCGTCCGATTCCGGCGCCGGATCCTCGGATTTGACAAACCATTGCTTTAATTTTTTGAGCATGTAAAACGACCCTACCTTGTATGCGGATTTCAGTCTACACCGAAATCAAGGTATGGGAAAACAGCTCGCTCCGGGTCGAACCGTCCGGCCCGTAAGTGGCGGCCAACGGTGATTTGCCGCGCAAAATTTGCAGGGTTCGTTGAGTGTGGCGACTGAGCAGCGCGATGCTGGCGCCGTTTTGCTCGTTGATGGCTTTGCATTCCCGCGAAACCGCCACGATTTGCCGCCAAAGGTTCCAGGCTTCGACGACGCTCAAACCCGCGGCCTTGGCCTTGACCAGATAGCTTTTGACGCCGTCACTACCGACGCCGAGTTGTTCGGTGGCCAGAACTTGGCCGAATTGACGGGTGAATTGATCGAGTTCGGCCACCGTATCTTTTTTCTCGGCGGCGATGCGGGAGAGCGTGTCGGGATCGGCGGCCCGTCCGAGCTGTTCGGCTTCCGCTTTTAACAGCTCGAACAATTTTCCGGTGGCCTTATGGCCGTGAATCAGAAGTTTTTCGGCGATGGGGTAGGTTTTCTCTATCATGGCGTCAGGAACTGTCGGGTAATTTATCCTCGAATTGCAACATTTTGCGGGCAATTCGCTCCGGGTCGAACGAGTAAGTGCCGGATTGCAGCGCCGCTCGGATTTCGGCGACGCGATCTTCGTTCACGGCGGGCGCGGATGCACTGGTCGCGGCGGCCTCGGCCAAGCCTTGCGCCGTCGCGGTAATGTTGACGGTATCCGTATCCACCGCGCCCGCCGACTTGTCCTTGGCTTCGACGAGATCTTTCGCGGCCGTTTTTGCGGGCACCACCGTACTGAAAGCTTTACCATTGATGGATTCGATAGCCATGGCGAAATTCCTAAAAGAGTTTTATCTGGAGCTGTTAGCGGCATCATCATAAATTCCTTTAGGCATCGGTCAAAAATTGACCGTCACTTGTCCGGAACCGACCACGACGGCCTGGATCACCCGTTGCGACGACAGGTTTTTGACGCTGATTCTCTGGCCTTCGGTGCCATCGTTCAGCGCGGTCCCCGTTGCGGTAATCAACATGCCAAGCCTGCCCGACTGAATGTTGACCCGCTCTCCGCGTCTGACCAAGGTCGGCTCGGCGTAATGCTGACGATTCAGCACACTGCCGGCGGGGATATTGCGAACCGCTTGTTTGTCGACCACTTGGCGGGCATCGGTCACGTAACCGGCCTGCATCAAGCCGGCATCGCGTATTTCGAAATTTAAATACTCGGCGCGTATAACATCGTTACGGCGCAACGACTTGTTAAGGATCGCGACCTGCTTAAAGGCCTTGACGGTGGCAACGCTGTAAACCGTCCAGCCTTTCTCACCCTGGCAACGCACGCCGACGGTGTTGCGTCCAGGCTTGATTTCGCCGGACTGGGCGAAGGCCTGCAGCGGCTGAGCGCACATCGGCAGCTGCAAGCGCGGATCGATTTGAGCAACGATCACTTCGTAACGGCCACCGGGCTCCAGCGCGGCGCCGACGAACTGGGTCACGCTATCCCGTATCGCTTGCACCGGCTGGGTTGGCGCGGCGGCCACTTGACCCGCCGCCAACAGGCTTGCTATCGCTAAGGCTTTCATATTCGCTTGTCGGTTTATTGACTACCCCAGCGATGGAGCACTAAGCATGCCAGCATTTTTTAAAGTAAACCAAGGCAAAGTCGCTATAATTTCGGAACACGTCATTTCAGGGGAATTTTATGGCCGGAGTCTTAGACGGCGTCGATCAGCGCACTAAATTGGCGGGACACAACCGTTTCGAACTGCTGCTGTTTAAATTGACCAGCCAGCAACGCTTCGGAATCAACGTCTTCAAGGTTCAAGAGGTCATTCAATGCCCGCCGCTGACCCAAATCCCCAATTCCCACTCGGTGATTTGCGGGGTCGCGCACTTACGCGGTAAAACCATCCCGGTCCTCGATCTTTCAATGGCCATCGGCATGCGTCCATTGACCAGGGATGCCGGCTGCTACGTGATCGTCACCGAGTACAATCGCTCGATTCAAGGTTTTTTGGTCGGCTCGGTCGATCGAATCATCAATATTGGCTGGGAGCAGGTGAAAGCGCCACCCACCGGCACCGGTAAGGAAAGTTACCTCACCGCCGTCACCGAAGTGGACGGCGAGCTGATCGAAGTCATCGACGTCGAAAAAGTGATGAAGGAAGTCATTGGCGGCCGGGAAGAAGCCGCCGCCGAAAACATCCAAGCCGACATCGCCACCAAAAACGACCATATTCTGGTAGTCGACGATTCGTCGGTCGCCCGCAACCAAGTCAAGCGCGTCTGTCAGCAAATCGGCCTGGAGTGCACGCTGTTGAAAGACGGCCAGGAGGCCTGGGACCATTTGAGCGATCTGATTGCCGACGGCGTCAAAATCGAGGATCGGTACGCGATGATTATTTCCGACGTGGAAATGCCTCGGATGGACGGCTACACGCTGGCTACCAAAATCAAGGCCGATTCCAACATGAAGCACATCTATCTGATCCTGCACACCTCGTTGAGCGGTGTCTTCAATACCTCGATGGTGCAGAAAGTCGGCGCCAACGAATTCCTCGCGAAGTTCGACCCGGATGCCTTGCTGGATTCCATTCAAAAGCAACTGAAGCATCAGCATGCCACGCACCATTAACGCCGACCGGTTCCCGGCGCATCCCGCTTGACCTCCAATATGCCCGATACCATCGGTTCGGCCGGCGGCGAGCCGAATCTGAGCGCGGCCGCCTACCAAAGTATCTGCGAGTTCCTGGACCAGAACTGCGGCATCGTACTCGGCAACAGCAAGCAATATCTGGCAAAAAGCCGTTTGCTGCCGCTGCTGGTTAAGTTCGAATTGGCCGATTTCAACGAGCTCGCTCAAGCCCTGCAATCCAATGCGTTTTCCGCCGCTAAATTGAAAAGCACCGTCATCGACGCGATGACCACCAACGAAACCTACTGGTTTCGCGACGACAAGCAGTTTTCCGACTTCAAGGACCGGGTGTTGCCGGAGTTGTTGAGCCAAAAAAACGGCAGTTTGCGGATTTGGTCGGCGGCATGCTCAACCGGTCAGGAGCCCTACTCGCTGAGTATCTGTGCGCTTGAGGTGCTGCGCGGCACTGGCAAAAACCGCAACATTCAGATCATCGGCACCGACATTTCCGAAACCGTGCTGGCGGACGCCAAGCGCGCGGTGTATTCGGAGCTGGCGTTGTCGCGCGGCGTGGACAGCGCCACCCAGGCCCGCTACTTCCAAAAGAGTTACGAAGGCTATACGCTAAATGACGATGTCCGCCAACTCGTGCGTTTTCAGCAATTCAACCTGCTGAAGTCCTTCGCGGCGCTGGGCCGTTTCGACGTGGTATTTTGCCGCAACGTGTTGATTTATTTTTCGGACGCGGTCAAGCGCGACATCATCGGCCGCATGGCCGAAAACCTGGAAACCGGCGGCTACCTGTTCCTAAGCAGCACCGAATCGATGCCGACCGGCCTCAACGCGTTCGAACCGGTCCGCAACGGCCAATCGACCTATTTCAGAAAGCGCGGCTGAACCGGAGCTTAACCACCCGCCCCGGCATCGAGCAGGGGGCCAGCCAGTAAAGCGCTACCCGATTGCCGGCCGGCCTCGACGCTCGCAGAATCCGAGCGAACCGGCATCGCTCATGAAACCTAATTCTCCGCAACACCCACCGGACCCGAACCATGACCGACGACGAAATCCCGACCGAAAACCAGCCCGCCAAGCGCTATTTCGGCATCGAACAAACCGTGTTCATCCTGCTGATCTTGCTGTCGCTAGTAGGCATTTTTATCACCGATTTCAACCCCGACGACGGCTACGGCTATTGGCTGGCGATGGTTTTCGTATTTGGGTTGCTGTCGATTTTCGTGGCCCGCCTGCGCGCCAAAAGCAGCGAAGCGGATCTGGGCAAAATCGTAAAAGCCCAGGCAATGCACTGGCTACATACGATTGTGGTGGTGGCCGCCGCATCGATGTTGAACAAATCCGGCCAACTGGTCGGCGTCTCCAGCGACATGCTGATACTACTGATATTGGGCCAATCGACCATGCTAGACGGATACCACATTGGCTGGCAGTTCAGCCTGCTCGGCTTCTTTCTGGTCGGCTGCGCGATAATCATCGCTTTCTTCCAGCCCTTCATGTGGGTTTGCGCCGGGCTGGCGGCTGTCGTCGTCGCCGCATCCTTCATGCGCACTCGCGCCGATTGATCGGCCTCCCCGAGCTTCACCAGCGCCAGCGACCGTCCGCCAGCTCTCCAGAAACGCCGCCACGCGACCCGGCTGAAATCCTCCGCCGGATTCTTGACACGCCTTGCGTGAACACCAGTCGCAACCCCGCCGAATCCAGCGCCGGGCATGCGGAAAATTTTTGCCGCCGCCCGGCAAACGCCGAATTTTGACGCTCGTCCAGCCGCGAATTCCGCTAATCCGGCTGATTTAACCTGACTTTTTGTTTCTGGCATATTTTCTGCTAAATACGGGTATCAACTCGAAGAGGCGGCAAACCATGTCAATCAATTTCGACAGAGCATTGGGCGTTCATCCGCAAGCCCTGACCCTACGCGAAAAACGTAGCGAAATTTTGGCGGCGAACCTCGCCAATGCGGACACCCCCGATTACAAGGCCAGGGACCTTGATTTCAAATCGGTTTTCCAGCAAACCCTGGCGGACGCCGGCGGCGACCTGCGCCGCACCCATCAGGGCCATCTGGCCGGTCCCAACGCATTGCTGGGCGCCGAACTGCTGTACCGGACGCCGTATCAAGCCTCGCTGGACGGCAATACCGTCGAAACCAATATCGAACAGGCGAAATACGCCGAAAACGCCGTGCAATATCAGGCCAGTCTGCGCTTCGTCAATGACGACTTTGCCGGGTTGGTCCGAGCCATCAAAGGAGAATAACCATGACCTCATTGCGAATCTTCGACGTTGCCGGTAGCGGCATGAATGCGCAAAACCTGCGCCTGAATCTGGTGGCCAGCAACATTTCCAACGCCAGTAGCGTCAGCAGCAGCATCGATCAAGTCTACAAGTCCCGGCAGCCGGTGTTCGCGGCCGAATTTCAAAACCAGCTGGACCGTCGAGCCGGTACCACCGGTGTCGAGGTACGCGGTGTCGTCGAAAGCCAGGCGCAACCGATCATGGAATACGCGCCGAATCACCCGATGGCCGACGAACTGGGCTACATCTATAAACCCAACGTCAACACCATTGAGGAAATGGCCAACATGATGTCGGCCTCGCGCGGCTACGAAAACAACGTCGAAGTGCTCAATACCGCCAAAAATCTGATTCTGCAAACCCTGAAGATGGGCCAATGAGGACTAAACCATGACTACGCTAACGGATACCTTCAACAATTTGGGATTAGCCACGACCGGCTCGGCGTCGAGTTCCAGCAGCGCGACCGGCAAAAACCAGTCGTTAAGCCAAAGCGAATTCTTGAAACTGCTGACCACCCAGCTCACCCATCAGGACCCGACCAAACCGATGGACAACGCCGAATTCGTCAGCCAGATGGCGCAGATCAGCGCGGTGTCCGGCATCCAGGAGCTACAAACCTCGTTTCAGACCCTATCAGATTCGTTGAACGCCGACCAAGCCTTGCAGGCCGCCAGCATCGTCGGTCATACCGTGGTGGCGCCCGGCTCGAAAGCCCTGCTCAGCGCGGGTGGCAGCGTGTCCGGCGAACTCGATATACCCGGCACCGCAACCAGCGTCGGCGTGCAAATCGTCGATCCGGAAACCGGCACGGTGGTTAGGGAACTCGACCTGGGCGCGCAGTCGGCCGGCACGGTCAAATTCGAATGGGACGGCGACGACAGCGCCGGCACCCCGGCCGATCCGGGCGTATACACCATCAAGGCCTACGGCTGGCTGGACGGCACCAATACCGCTCTGGATACCAATATTCAGTCGAAAGTAAAAAGCGTCGCCATCGGCAGCAACGGCAGCGGCCTGTCCGTGAATCTGGAAGGGCTGGGCGACATCAAATTCAGCAAAATTAAACAAATTCTTTAAGGAGCAGGCGTCATGGCTTTTACAACAGCACTCAGCGGCTTGAATGCCGCATCCAACAATCTGTCGGTCACCGGCAATAACATCGCCAACTCCAACACGGTGGGCTTCAAGAAGTCCCGCTCGGAATTCGCCGACGTCTACGCCGCCAGCCTCGGCGGCGTCAGCAGCACCACGGCCGGTGCCGGCGTTAAGGTCACCAACGTGGCTCAGCAATTTAACCAGGGCAGCTTGTCATTCACCGACAATAATCTGGACCTGGCTATCAGCGGCGAGGGGTTTTTTACGTTGGCGAAAAGCCCCACCGAAACCACGGATTTATCCTACACCCGCGCCGGCGAATTCAAGTTGGACAAGGACGGCTATTTGGTCAACAACCAGGGCAAGGCCTTGATGGTTTACGCGCCCAACGGTACCGCGGTGGAAGACGGCTTCAGTACCGGCGTCACGCAATCCGTGCAGATCAACACGCTGACCGGTCTACCCAGCGCCACCGACACGGCTTCACTAACCGTCAATTTGAACGCCAACGCGGCGACCCCGAGCGTCACCACCTTCGATCCCACCGACAGCAATTCCTATAATTCGCAAACGTCCGTAACGATTTACGACTCACTCGGTTCGCCGCACATCCTGACCACCTATTTCGTCAAGGGCACGTCAACCGCCAGTTCCACGGATTGGGACGTCTATCATTATATGAGCGAACCGGCCACCCCGACCGCCAAAACACCAGTGAATGCCGGCACCTATGGATCGTCGGTGTCCGCGCCATCCGACCTGACGGTGCCGCCGACGCCGGCGACGATGACCTTCGACTCCTCGGGCAAATTGACCACGCCGTCGAACGGCCGCTTCGCGCTCAGCGCCTATACCATCACGCCGGCCACCGGGGCCTCCGACATTACCGTCTCGACCATGGACTATTTCGGCTCCACCCAGGTCCAGGAAAAATTCAGCGTCAACGCAATGACCCAAAACGGCCTGCCGGCCGGGCGCCTGACCGGTATCGACATCGACGACGAAGGCGTCATCTTCGCTCGTTTCAGCAACGGCGGCTCGCAAACCATGGGCAAGGTCGCGCTGACCCGTTTTGCCAATACCAACGGCCTGTCCAAACTGGGCGATACCGCTTGGGGCCAAAGCGCCACCTCCGGCGAGCCGATCGCCGGCGAAGCCGGCTCCAACAATTTCGGCTTGATTCAATCCGGCGCGCTGGAAAGTTCCAACGTCGATTTGTCGGCACAACTGGTCAATCTGATCGTGGCCCAGCAATCGTATCAAGCCAACGCCCAAACCATCACGACCGAAAACACTATCATGCAGGCCGTCCTCAACATCAGGTAAACACGACTAGCGCGGAACCGGGCCGGCCAGCGGCAGCGGTTCCGCCCGGCCTTTCCGGAGATTCCTCATGGACCGCAGCCTTTACATCGCGATGAACGGCGCCAAGCAGACCCTGCTGGCGCAAACCGCCAACGCCAACAACCTCGCCAACACCCAGACGCCCGGCTTCAAGTCGGACTTCGAGCAATTTCGGGCCATGCCCGCCTTCGGGCCCGGTTATCCGACTCGCGTTTACGCGATGACCGAACGGCCCGGCAGCGATCTCTCGTCCGGCGCGCTGCAAACCACCGGCAACGAACTCGACGTCGCCATCAACGGCCCCGGCTGGATCGCGGTCACCACGCCGGACGGCAAGGAAGCCTACACCCGCGCCGGCGATCTGCGCATCACGCCGGAAGGCCTGCTCCAGACCAGCTCCGGCCTGGCTGTCGTCGGCGAGGCCGCGCTCGGCATCACGATACCGCCGGCCCGCAAAATCGACATCGGCGACGACGGTACGATCAACATCGTTCCGCAGGGCGAAAATTCGACCAATACCGTGATCGTCGACCGGATCAAGCTGGTGAATCCCGATCCCGCCGCGCTGGAAAAACGCGAGGACGGCTTGATGCATACCAAGGACGGCGCGGCTCAGACGGCTGACGCCAATGTCGTGCTGGTCCAAGGGGCGCTGGAAAACAGCAACGTCAATCCAATGGCGGCGATGGTGGAAATGATCGAGCTGTCCCGAAACTTCGAGTTGCAAAGCAAGGTCATGAAAACCGCCGACGAGACCGCCAACAGCACGGCCAAGATCATGCAAGTGGCATAGAAGCTGCTTTATTCCTGATAAGACAAAAATTTGTCAGATCAGGAGACTAACATGACAGAACGAGCATTATGGGTCGCTAAATCCGGACTGGATGCCCAACAAACCCGAATGGCCGTGATTTCCAACAATCTGGCCAACGTCAATACCACCGGTTTTAAAAAGGCTCGGCCGATCTTCGCCGACTTGATGTACCAAAACGTCCGCCAAGCCGGCGGCCAATCCACCCAAAACACCCAGTTACCGACCGGCTTGCAGCTGGGTACCGGCGTCAGAACCGTCGCCACCGAAAAACTGCACACCCAAGGCAACGTTCAGCAAACCGGCAACTCGCTGGACATGGCCATCAGCGGCCGCGGCTTTTTGCAAATTCTGATGCCGAGCGGCGAGATCAATTACACCCGCGACGGCTCGTTCAAGCTGGATTCGACCGGCCAGATCGTCACCTCCAACGGCATGCCGCTGGAACCGGCGATCACGGTACCGCAAGACGTCACCAGCATTACCATCGGCCTGGACGGCACCGTCACGGTCACCCAGCCCGGGTCGGCGGCGGCCAACCAAATCGGCCAAATCCAGACCGCCGACTTCATCAACACCGCCGGCCTGGAGCCGATCGGCGACAACCTATATCGGGAAACCGTCGCCAGCGGCGCCCCCATTGTCGGTACGCCGGGCGAAAACGAATTCGGCAATCTGGTGCAAGGCTCGCTGGAAACCTCCAACGTCAACGTGGTCGAGGAATTGGTCAATATGATCGAAACCCAGCGCGCTTACGAGATGAACTCCAAGGCCATCTCCACCACCGACCAAATGCTGTCGTTCGTTACCCAACAACTTTAATTAGGGGCATGACGATGAACACCTATTTTCCGCGCCGGTGCCGGTATACCGGCAAACTCTTGCCGCTGGCGGCCGCGCTGCTGTTGGCGCTCACCGGTTGCGACACCTTGCCGAAGCGCGATCCGGACTTCGCGCCGGTCCAACCGGCCGACCTGCGGCCCCCGCAACAGAACAACGGTTCGATTTACCAGGCCGGTTACGACATGCGCCTATTCGAAGACATCAAGACCCGCCGGGTTGGCGATATTTTGACGGTCTCGCTGGACGAAGCCACCCAAGCCAGAAAGCAAGCCAACACCAATACCTCGAAAAACACTTCGGTGTCGGCGACCGCGCCGACGCTGTTCGGCGTTGCCAGCCAGGCCTTGCTGGGCCACGACTTGAAAACCAGTCTGGCCGCGACCACCCAATTCGACGGCAAGGGCAAGGCCGACCAAAGCAATACGCTGACCGGCGACATCAGCGTCACCGTCGTCGAAGTCTTGCCGAACGGCAACGTCCGGGTGCGCGGCGAGAAACGGGTGGCGTTGAACGACGGCAACGAATACGTGCGCTTGTCCGGCATCGTCCGTCCCATCGACATCAGCGACGCGAATACCGTGTCGTCGGCCAAAGTCGCCGACGCAACCATCATGTACACCGGTGACGGCGGTATCGCGGATTCCAATAAGATCGGCTGGCTGGCGCGTTTTTTCCTGAGCCCGATTTTCCCGTTTTAAAACCATCGGCGCTCTTTTGAGGACACCATCATGCACAAAACCACTTTTTTCGTCATCGCCGTTTGGCTACTGAGCTGCGGCAGTGCCCATGCCGAACGCATCAAGGATTTGGCGTCGGTGGCCGGCGTACGCTCCAACCAGTTGGTCGGCTACGGATTGGTGACCGGTTTGGATAAGTCGGGCGACAAATCGTCCAAGTTCGCGCCGCAAACCCTGCGCAATATGATGGGCCAACTCGGCCTGACCTTGCCGGCCGGCACCGATCCGAAAGCCAAAAACACCGCCTTCGTCAGCATCCACGCCGAACTGCCGGCCTTCGCCAAGCCCGGCCAAAAAATCGACGTCACCGTGTCGTCAATCGGCGACGCCAAAAGCCTGCGCGGCGGCTCGTTGTTGATGAGCCCGCTGAAAGGCGCCGACGGCAAGGTTTACGCGATCGCCCAAGGCAATTTGGTGGTGGGCGGTTTGAGCGCCGGCGGCCAAGACGGCTCCAAAATCACCGTCAACAACCCGCTGGTTGGCCGGGTACCCAACGGCGCCACGGTCGAGCAAATCGTACCGACCTCGTTCGATCAAAGCGGCGATTTGGTCTTTAACCTAAACAACACCGATTTCACCACGGCCAATAACGTGGTGCAGGCGATTAACAAGGCCTTCGGCGCGGATACCGCCCGCGCGGTCGATGCCGGCTCGGTCAGCGTGCGGGCGCCGGTGGAGGCTTCGCAACGGGTCAGCTTCGTTTCAATGCTGGAAAACCTGGACGTAACGCCGGACGACGCGCCGGCCAAGGTCATCGTCAACTCCCGAACCGGCACCGTGATCATCAACAGCAAGGTCAGGGTGCAGCCGGCGGCGGTTTCGCACGGCAGTTTGACGGTGACGATCAACGAAAACCCGCAAGTCAGCCAGCCCAATCCGCTGTCGGGCGGCAGTACCGTGGTTACGCCGCAGTCGCAAGTGTCGGTCAAGGAGGACAAAAACCATATGTTCGTCTTCAGCCCCGGCGTTTCACTGGATGAGATTGTCCAGGCCGTCAACGGCGTCGGCGCCGGCCCCAGCGACTTGGTGGCGATTTTGGAAGCCCTGAAATCGGCGGGTGCGCTGCGGGCGGAATTGATCGTTATTTAAGTCTGACAGTATCTTGGAGGTTGCCATGTTAAACACGGATACCGCTTCGGTTTATACCGACTTCGCCGGACTGGCCAAATTAAAACAAGGCGCGCGCGAATCCTCGCCCGCCGCCATCAAGGAAGCCGCCAAGCAATTCGAGTCGCTGTTTCTGGGCATGGTGATGAAAAGCATGCGCGAAGCCAAGCTGGCCGAAGGCTTTGCCGACAGTCAACAAAGCAAGATGTATCAAGACATGTACGACCAGCAAATGGCGATGCATTTGTCCGGCAAACCCGGCGTCGGGCTGGCGGAAGTCATCGCCAAGCAGCTCAGTCCCAAGCAAGACCGGGAAGAAGACCAGCCAGGCCATGTGCTACAAGCCAGCGACTATTTGGATCGTGTCGCCGGCAGCGGTTCCGCCAACGGTAACCGCCAGCCGCCACGCGGCGGGCCAGCCGCGGCCAACGCGTTGGACAGCTCGGGGCTGAGCAGCCTCGAGCGCAGCTTGGCTCGGCTGGAGCGCGGCCAATCCCACATCGCCGGACACTGGCGCGAACTGGAGGCGGCGGTGTCCGACGCGGCCGACGATGGCGCCACGCCGGCCCAACAAACCTTTTTCAACGAATTGATGCCGCACGCCCGGCAAGCCGCGCAAAGCCTGGGCGTCGACGCCAAACTGCTGCTGGCCCAAGCCGCGCTGGAAACCGGCTGGGGGCAGGCGATGGTCAAAAACGGCGGCGGCGAGAACAGCTACAACCTGTTCAACATCAAAGCCGACAAAGCCTGGCAGGGTAAGGAGGCCAAAGCGCTGACGCTGGAGTTCGACAGCGGCGTTGCCAAAAAACAGATGGCCGGCTTCCGCGCCTACGACTCGTATCAAGATAGCTTTAACGATTACGTGGACTTCATCAAGTCCAACCCGCGTTATGAACAGGCTTTGAAAAACGCCGAGAACCCGGCGCGATACATCCAGTCCCTGCAAAAAGCCGGCTATGCCACCGACCCCAAATACGCGGAAAAAGTCATGTCGATTTATCGCAGCCACGCCGGCGAAAGCCCGGCGAGCGACACCACCGGATAGGAGGCCACCATGGGCTTGGGCATATTGGATACCGCATTATCCGGACTGACGGCGTTTCAGCGTTCTCTGGAAACCACCAGCAACAACATCGCCAACGTCAGCACCGAGGGTTACAGCCGCCAGCGCGTCGAAACCGCCACCCGCCGCGAGCAATATAGCGGCTCGGGCTACGTCGGCAGCGGCGTCAGCGTCGTCAACATCACCCGCAGTTACGATCAGTTTATTACCGGCCAAGTCCGTTCCAGTACCTCGGCCTACCATGACGTCGATAGCTTTTATACCTTGTCCAGCCAGATCGACAACATTACCGCCGACGATACCACCGGTCTGGCACCGGCGATGAAGTCGTTCTTCGACGCGGTCGACACCGTCGCCAACGATCCGACCTCGATCCCGGCCCGCCAGACCTTGCTAACTCAGGCCAGTTCGTTGACCCAACAGTTCAACACCTTGAATACCCGCTTCGGCGAATTGCGCAACCAGGTCAATACCAACCTGGAGACCGATCTCACCGAGATTAACGGTTATGCCAAGGCCTTGGCCGATCTCAACGTCAAAATCGTCGCCGACATCGGCCGCGCCTCCGGCCGGGAAATGCCCAACGACTTGCTGGACCAACGCGATTTGTTACTCAACAAAATCGCCGAAAAAGTCGACGTCAATTTCACCAGTCAAACCGACGGCTCGATCAATGTTTTCATCGGCAACGGTCAACCGCTGGTCTTGGGGAATTCCGCCTCGCAGCTCAGTTTGCAGTCCTCCGCCACCGATTCGACCCACAAGGAAATTCTATTGAACGGCCAGGATATTTCCGGTTTGATTTCCGGCGGCGAGCTGTACGGCAATTTGCGCTTCCGCGACCAAGTGCTGGACCCGGCCCAAAAACAACTCGGCACACTGGCAATGGGCCTGGCAACCGAGTTCAACAGCACTCATCAGGCCGGTTTTGATTTGAACGGCGACCCAGGACTGGCATTTTTCGACCTCGGTTCACCGGTGGTTCAGGTCACGCCGCACGCCGCCGACGATAACTTGCTGGCCAGCGCCAGCTTCGTCGCGCCCAGTTCCTCCGCCAACCTGGATACCGGTTACCGGATCAGTGTCACCGGCACCAGCCCCAACGCCTACACGCTAACCAATCTGAGCAGCAACACCAGCCAGACCGGCTTGGACGACACCACGCTTGCCACTGCCGCCGCGGCCTTGGGCTTCAGCATCACGTTCAGCGGCGGCTCGCTGACCAGCGGCGACAGCTTCGATGTCAGCCCAAGTTTTAACGCCGCCGGCACCTTGAAATTGAACAGCGCGATCACCAACCCAAAACAAATCGCGGCCGCCAGTAGTGCCGCCGGCGTACCGGGCGACAACCGTAACGCGCTGGCTCTGGCCGGTCTGGAGACGAAAACCTTGATGCAAAACGGCAAGGCCAGTTTCACCCAGGTCTACAGCCAGTTGGTGGCCGATGTCGGCTCGCAAACGCACGCGGCTTCGGTTAACCGGACCGCGCAGGACACCTTGTTGAAACAAGCCACCAGCGCCAAGGAAACCGTCTCCGGCGTCAATCTCGACGAAGAAGCCGCCAACCTGATCAAGTTTCAAAACGCCTACGCCGCCGCCGCCAAGGCCGTGTCGGTGGCTAATACCCTATTCGACGCCCTGATCGGCTCGATCCGTTAGGAGCAGTGCCATGCGAATTTCCACCACCTGGAATCACCAACTCGGCGTCAACGCCATGTTGGAGCAACAATCCAAACTCAGCGACACTCAGCTCAAATTGTCGTCCGGCAAGAAGTATCTTTCGCCGTCCGAAAGCGCGCCGGCCGCGGTGTCGTTGATCAATCTGGAACAAAACATCAAGGAGAACCAACAGTTTCAGACCAACATCGGCGCGGCCCGGCAACGCTTGGAACTGCAGGAGTCCAGCCTGGAAAACGCGACCAACGTGTTGCAACGCATCCGCGAATTGGCGGTGCAAGGCATGAACGACAGTAATACCGTTACCAATCGCCAAGAAATCGCCGCCGAAATCGACGAGCTCAACAAACAATTGCTCGGCATGGCGAATACCAAAAACGCCAACGGCGAGTATCTGTTTGCAGGTTACAAGAGCGACACGATTCCCTACTTGGACACGCCGGCCTTTGCTTATCAGGGCGACACCAATCAGCGCAGTATTGCGATAGGGCCAAATCGCACCATAACGGACGGCGACGCCGGCGAAGCGGTATTCGGCACCATCGCACCTGCGGTAACGGTAGGCAGCATAGACAGTGTGTTCCAAGCCATCAAACAAGTATCCCAAGACCTAAAAGCCAATACCCCGAACAGTGGCTCGCTGGACGACATCGATAGAGCCATGGTCCGCTTCGAAACCACCCGTGCCTCGACCGGCGCCCGCCTGCACGCGTTGGACGATCAGGAAAACCTGAATACCGACTACATCCTGGCCAACAAAACCACCGCTTCGGCGATAGGCGACCTGGATTACGCCGACGCCTTGAGCAAATTCAGTCTGCAACAAACCTCGCTGCAAGCCGCGCAAGCCGCGTTTACCAAGGTGCAAAACCTGTCGTTGTTCAATTACATTTCGTAACGAAGCACAGCTGATTGCTAACCGCCGATTGGCGCTCGGCTGTTTGCTCGCGAACGAGAGCGTAGCGACCGGAACCCAGGTCTTATCGGCGGTTTAAATCTTACGTGCCGCGATCGCTTGGCTAAGCTGGTAAACCGCCATCGCGTAAAGCGGGCTGTGGTTGTAGCGAGTGATGACGTAGAAATTGTGCAAGCCTATCCACAAGTCTTCGCCGTTCTGCTGTTGATAGGCAAGCAGCTTAACCGCCTCGCCGGCGGGTAAACCGGCCGGTAACTCGACCCCCAGCTTGCGCAGGTCGGCCGCGCTGGTATCGGGCTTGACACCCTTGATCAAGGCCTTTTTATACACCTCCCCCTCGGCGTTGACCGGATACGCGATTTGAGCACCGGGTTTCCATTGGTTGTGGGCAAAATAATTCGCGACGCTAGCGATCGCATCAGCCGGATTCGTCCAGATATTGCGTTTGCCGTCGCCATCGAGATCCTTGGCATAACTTCGAAAACTACTCGGCATGAACTGCGGCAAGCCCATCGCGCCGGCATAGGAACCCATCGGCTGCAAAGGGTCCATGCCCTCCTCGCGCGCCAAAACCAAAAACTGCTCCAACTCCTTCAGAAAGAATTCGCTACGCGGCGGATAGGCGAAACCCAGCGTCGCCAACGCATCGATCACCCGGTATTTGCCGGTATGCGCGCCGTACTTGGTTTCGACGCCGATGATCGCGACAATGATTTCCGCCGGCACGCCATATTCGTGTTCGGCCTGGCGCAACGCGGCGTCGTTATCCTTCCAAAACTGCGCGCCGCCGGCGATGCGCGCCTCGGTCATGAAAATTTCGCGGTATTGAAACCAAGGCTTGCCCTCGGCCGGCTTGGACATCGCATCGAGTATCGGCTGCTGGATGTTCACCGCCTTGAACAAGGCTCGCAGTTCCGCTTCGTTGAAACGGTGCTGCTTGACCATTTGCTTGATGAAGCCGTTGAAGGAATCGGTGGCGGCGACTTCGGCGGCGGCCTGGCCGACGGCGAACAATAACAACAACATAAGCGCGAATTTAAGCTTCATAAACGGATAACCAAAAAAGAGAGTCGGGAAATATTACGCGGTAATTCCAGATTTAGCCCTGGGCGTATCGCGATCGCGTCAAACCGGCAACAACTTGCGGTGGGTGTGTATCGACATCAAAATGCCGAAGCCGGCCATCAGCGTCACCATCGAAGTGCCGCCATAACTGACCAACGGCAGCGGTACCCCAACCACCGGCAACACGCCGATCACCATGCCGATGTTGACGAACACGTAGACGAAAAACGTAAACGACAAACTGCCGGCCAGCAACCGGGAATAGGTGTCCTGAGCTTGCACGGCTATATAAAAGCAGCGGCTGATCACCAGTAGATACAGCAGCAGCAAGCCGACGCAGCCAAACAGACCGAACTCTTCGGCAAATACCGCGAAAATAAAGTCGGTGGAGCTTTCCGGTAGAAAGTCCAGCTCGGCCTGGCTACTGCCCAACCAGCCCTTGCCGTCCACGCCGCCGGAACCGATCGCGATTTTGGATTGAATGATGTGGTAGCCGGCCCCCATCGGGTCGGCCTCGGGATTGATAAAGGTCAATACCCGACTGCGCTGGTATTCGCGCATGAAGTGCCACATGACCGGCGTCAGCGCGCCCAGCACCGCCACCGCCCCCAGCATCACCCACCAGGACAGGCCGGCGAAGAATAACACCGCCGCCCCAGAACTGGCGACCAGTAGCGCCGTCCCCAAATCGGGCTGCTTGGCGATCAACAGCACCGGCACCAATAACAATATCCCGGCCGCCAATAAATGTTTGGGTTTGGGCGGCAAGGCGTGTTCGGACAAATACCACGCCACCATCATCGGCGCGCTGATCTTGGTGAACTCCGACGGCTGGAAGCGGAAAAAGCCCAAGTCCAGCCAGCGCTGAGCGCCCATGCTGATCTGACCGATCACCGCTACCGCCAGCAACAGCAGTACGCATACCGAAAACAATGCGACCGAGAAAGTCTGAAATTGGCGGGGGTTGATGTGGGCCAGCACGGTCATCAGCACGATGGCCAAGCCCATCCGGCTGGCGTGGCGTACCAACATGGCCATTTCCTGACCGCCGGCGCTATACAAAATCACGAAGCTGAGCGCCAGAATCAGCAGCAACCCGATGAACAATGGAATGTCGATATGCAGTTTGCGCAACAGGTTACCCAGCAACGACGGCGCTTGAAATTGTTCGTTGCGCATTTCGTGTCTCATGGCTGGCCCTCCTTTTTCTGATTCAGATACGCATCGATAATTTCACCGGCAATCGGAGCCGCCACCGAGCCGCCGTGGCCACCGTGCTCGGCGATCACCGCGACGGCGATCTGAGGATCGTGTACCGGCGCGAACGCGATGAACAATGCGTGGTCGCGCATTTTGAAGTCGATCGCGTCCTCGTTGTATTTTTCTTCCTGCTTGACGGTAAACACCTGGGCAGTCCCGGTCTTGCCGGCGATCTGATAATTGATGGCCTTGGCCAACCGGCCGGCGGTGCCGCGCGCGCCGTGCACCACGTTGGTCATGGCCCGGATGACGTTCTCGACGTTTTGCGGCTTCAGCGGAATGATCTCGTCGGCCTTGCCTTCGATCAGGTCGGCATAATCGGCACTGATGATGCTATGCACCAAATGCGGCGTAATCACCTTACCGCCGTTGGCCAACGTCGCGGTGGCGTGCGCCAATTGCAAGGGCGTCACCTGGGTATAGCCCTGGCCGATCCCGGTAATCAGGGTCTCGCCCGGAAACCAGGCCTGATTGCGGTAGTGGCGTTTCCAGGACTTAGACGGCATCAGACCGTCGATTTCGCCGACCAGGTCGATACCGGTCTTGCGGCCGAAACCGAATTTGTCCATGAACTCGTGCATCTTGTCGATACCCAACGCCAGCGCCAGATCGTAAAAATACACGTCGCAGGATTGGGTGATCGCTTCGTTCATATCGACCATGCCGTGTCCCCACTTCTTCCAGTCACGGTATTTATGATCGACGTTGGGCAGCTTGTAGTAGCCTGGACAAAACAGCCGATGGCCGAAATCGATGACGCCGTACTCCAGCCCGGCCAAGCCCAAAAACGGCTTGACCGTCGACCCTGGCGGGTACAAGCCGCGCAGCGCTCGGTTGTACAACGGCTGGTCCGGCGACTCCTGCAAAGCCTTGTAATCCTTGCCGGAAATGCCGGAAACGAAGGGGTTGGGATCGAAACCCGGCCGGCTGACAAAGGCCAGCACCGCACCGGTTTTGACTTCTATCGCCACCGCCGCGCCGTTGAACTCGACCAATGCGTCGTAGGCAATCTTTTGTAGGTCTATATCCAGCGTCAGATAGATATTCGACCCGGCCACCGGCTCGACGGTGGCAACGGTATTGACCGCCCTGGCCTGAGCGTTGGTTTCGATTTCCTCGTAGCCGGCGGTGCCAAGCAAATGTTCCTCATAGGTTTTCTCGATGCCGGTCTTGCCGATGTGGTCGGTCCCGCGGTACTTGGCCGAAGGCAGCGTCTTCAGCTCCTGTTCGTTGATCCGCCCAACATAACCGACCACGTGCGAAGTCAAATCGCCGTAGGGGTAGTGCCGTACCAAGCGGGCATAAACGTCGACGCCGGGGAAATACGGTCGAACCACGGCAAACTTGGCGACGTCCTCGTCGGTCAGATTTTGCAGCAAGGCCGTACTGGTGAACGATTTGTTGCGCTTGCGAAGTTTTTGAAACGCCTCGATTTTTTCGTCGGGAATGCTCAGCAGTTGCTGTAAACGCTTCAACGTGTCGTCAAGGTTGCCAATCTGCTCGGGTATCAGCTCCAGGCTGTAAGTCGGCACGTTTTCGGCCAACATCCGACCCTTGCGATCATAAATGACGCCGCGCGTCGGCGGCAGCGGCGCGATCTTGATGCGGTTGTCCTTGGACAGCATCGCGTAATGCTCGTGGCCGACCACTTGCAGGTAGACCAAGCGCACCACCAAGCCGATCATCAACACGATAATCAGGATGAAGGCCGTGACGATACGACTTAGAAACAGGCGGCTTTCCGCCAGCGGGTCCTTGATCGCGAATTTTCTGTCCATCACCGGTCAGTCGAGACGCGCCATGACCCGGATAAAGCGCAGCAGGTAGAACACCGGCGGCCAAACCAGCGCCCCGCTCAGCGCCGGATACCAAAACGACAACGGCAGGCGGTTACCGGCTTTGATGCTCTCGATCGCGAAGATCACGCTTTGCGCACCGAGCAGGCAAAACAGCACGAACAGGCATTGCTGAACCATCGGAAACTGGCGCAGCCGCCGGTGCTCGTTGATGCTGAAATAGCATATCAACGGATATATCAACGCGTACTGCCCTAGCAAGCGCCCGGTCAATACATCGGTGAACAGCCCTATCCACCAGGCGCTGAATACGCCGAAGCGTTCCGGCAGCGCGACCGACCAATAGATCAATACCAACACCACCCAATCCGGATTGAACACTTCCATACCCGGAAACAACCCCATCACCCGCAACACCATCGCGCCGGCCACCGTGACAAGGAAATAAACCAAGGCCAGCAGATTATGGCCCGACATGTTTGGCATCCTTCTGTTTCCCGGCCACCGGCGCCGCTGGCTCGGCCGCATCCGGCTTAACCGGCTCGCCGAGCACCACCGGCGTCGAATCGCTCCAGACGATCAAAAACTCCCGGCTCTTATCCAGTTCGGCCTTCGGCGTGGCGTAAATATTGGCGAACGATTTATCCGGTCTGGCCTCGAATTTATCGACCACCGCGACCGGATAACCGGCGGGAAACACGCCGCCCAAACCGGACGTGACCAGCAGATCGCCCGGCACGATGTCGGCGTTGTTAGCTAAAAACGGCAGATGAAGCCGGTTGGGTTGCCCGGTGCCGAAGGCGATCGTCCGCAAGCCATTGCGATTGACCTGTACCGGGATCGCATGATCGGGATCGGTGATCAACATCACTTCCGAGCTGGACGGCATCGTGCGGACTACCTGGCCGACGATACCGCTGGCATCCAGCACCGGTTGCTCGGGATGAACGCCGAAACGGGAGCCTTTATTGACGACGACGGTATGCTCGTAGGGCGCTAGTTTGACCGAGACCAATTCCGCCACTAACACCTGCTCGCCGAGTTGAAACGAATTTTCCAGCAGCATGCGCAACCGGGTATTTTCCTTTTCCAAGGCCGCCAGCTTCAACAACTTCGCGTCGTTGACGAACTGTTGCTCTTTCAGCCGACGATTTTCTTTCTGCAGTTCGACATAGGAAATCACCGAATCGGACAAATCATGGTAGGCATCGATGGGCAAACTGGCCAGCATTTGCAAGGGATAGGTCGCCATCCCCAACAGCGAGCGCAGCATGTTCAGGCGTTGGCTGCGGTAATCGACCACCAACAGCGCAACCGAAAGCAATACCGCGACCAACAGACGGGTATTCAGCGAAGGGCCTTTGGCGAATAGCAGTTTTATGGCAAAACCTCTAGCGATTTTGAAACGGCAGTCCCGACGGTAAATTGAGGATTGCCGCGAGGGTCGCTCCAGCGGTCCGCAACCGCCGAACGGTACCCGCTAAAATAAAAAAGACGGCGGGAACCGACATCACCGGTTAACGCCGTCCCTCGAACAACCGGGTTCCGGTCAAATTATTCCAGCGAAAACGCCGAGGCGCCTCGCGCGTCCAGCATCTCCAGCACCATGCCGCCGCCACGGGCCACGCAGGTGAGCGGATCGTCGGCAATGTACACCGGCAGACCGGTTTCTTCCGAAATCAAACGGTCGATATCTTTCAACAGCGCACCGCCGCCGGTCAGCACGATGCCGCGACTGGCAACATCGGCGCCCAATTCCGGCGGCGTTTGTTCCAGCGCAACCTTGACGGCACTGACGATTCCGGACAAGGGCTCCTGCAAGGCTTCCAGAATTTCGTTGCTGTTCAGTGAAAAACTACGCGGCACGCCCTCGGCCAGATTGCGGCCGGTGACTTGCATCTCCCGCACTTCGCTACCGGGGTAAGCCGCGCCGATTTCGTGCTTGATCTTCTCGGCGGTGGCTTCACCGATCAACGTACCGTAGTTACGGCGCACGTAACTGATGATCGCGTCGTCGAAACGGTCGCCGCCGATCCGCACCGACGCGGAGTAAACGATGCCGTTCAGCGAAATGACCGCGACCTCGGAAGTACCGCCGCCAATGTCCAGCACCATCGAACCGTGCGCCGCATCGACCGGCAGGCCGGCCCCGACGGCCGCGGACATCGGCTCCTCGATCAAATACACTTCGCGGGCGCCGGCCATCGCCGCCGACTCGCGAATTGCCCGCCGCTCGACCTGGGTCGAGCCGCAAGGCACGCAGATCAGAATTCGCGGACTGGGACGCAACAATTTGTTTTCATGCACTTTTTTAATGAAAAACCGCAACATGCGTTCGGTCACGGCAAAGTCGGCGATCACGCCGTCTTTCAGCGGCCGGATCGCGGTGATGTTGCCGGGGGTGCGGCCCAGCATGTTTTTAGCGTCGGCACCGATCGCGGCGATGGTTTTTTGACCGCGGATCTTGTCCTCCTTGATCGCGACGACGGACGGCTCATTCAGTACGATTCCCTGGCCCGGAACATAGATCAGCGTATTTGCCGTTCCCAAGTCGATAGACAGATCGTTGGAAAAAAGGCCACGAATTCTTTTGAACATTAAACGGTATCCTAAATGCACACAGAAAATCCCGCTACTTTAACAATCAAGCGGGCGATAGGGCAAGATATAAAGTATCATAGATTTACCGATAAAACTTGGAGTTAGAAGATGTCGTTAACGGCTGATGACGTTAAAAAAATCGCCTATCTGGCACGTTTGGGAATCGAGGAATCGCAGGTCGAACATTACGCCAAGGACCTGTCCAACATGCTGGATTTAATGACCCGGATGGGACAAACCGAAACCACCGGCGTGGCGCCGATGGCGCACCCGCTCGACCAAACCCAACGCCTGCGCGCCGATACCGTCGTCGAGACCAACCAACGCGAGCATTTTCAAGCGATTGCCCCGCAAACCGAAGCCGGACTTTATCTGGTCCCGAAAGTCATCGAATAATTCCAAACCATGCACAAGCTATCGTTAACCGAATTAGCCGCCGGACTGCGCGGCAAGCAATTTTCCAGCACCGAATTGACCCAGGCCTTTTTGGCTCGCATCGCCCAACATACAGCCCTGAACGCCTTCGTGACGGTCAGCGCAGAACTGGCCTTGCGGCAGGCGGAAGCCGCCGACCAGCGCTTGTCCGCCGGCGCGCCGACGCCCCTAACCGGCATCCCGATCGCCCAAAAAGACATCTTTTGCACGCAAGGGGTTAAAACCAGTTGCGGCTCGAAAATGCTGGATAACTTCATCGCGCCTTACGACGCCACCGTGGTCGAACGCTTTAACGAAGCCGGCGCGGTGATGTTGGGCAAATTGAACATGGACGAATTCGCGATGGGCTCGTCCAATGAAACCAGTTATTACGGCCCGGCTCGCAATCCGTGGGATAGCGAACGGGTGCCGGGCGGTTCATCCGGCGGCTCGGCGGTCGCCGTGGCTGCAAGACTGGCGCCGGCGGTGACCGGCACCGACACCGGCGGCTCGATCCGCCAACCGGCGGCCTTGTGCGGCATCACCGGCCTGAAACCCACCTACGGTCGGGTTTCGCGCTACGGCATGATCGCCTACGCGTCCAGCCTGGATCAGGGCGGCCCGATGGCGCGTAGCGCCGAAGACGCGGCGCTGTTGCTGCAGGCGATGGCTGGTTTCGATGGCAGGGAGTCGACCAGCGTCGATCAGCCGGTACCGGATTACAGCGCCGGCCTGAACGACAGCCTGCAGGGCTTGAAAATCGGTCTGCCGAAACAATTCTTCAGCGCCGCGCTAGACAGTCAAATGGCTACGGCGATTCATACCGCCGTCGGCGAATACCAAAAACTCGGCGCGGAAATCATCGAAGTGGACATGCCGAATCTGGAGCTGGCGATTCCGGCCTACTACGTGATCGCCTCGGCCGAATGCTCGTCCAACCTGTCGCGTTACGACGGCGTGCGCTTCGGCTACCGCTGCCAAAATCCGGCCGACTTGACCGACCTCTACACCCGCTCGCGCGGCGAAGCCTTCGGCTCCGAAGTCAAACGCCGCATTCTGATGGGTACTTACGCGCTTTCGGCCGGTTATTACGACGCCTACTACCTGAAAGCTCAGCAAGTGCGCCGCTTGATCAGCGACGATTTCAAACGCGCTCTCGGCGAAGTCGACGTGTTGATGGGTCCGGTTACGCCGAGCACGGCGTTCAAAATCGGTTCAAAAACCGACGATCCGATTCAGATGTATCTGGAAGACATTTACACGATCGCAATCAATCTGGCCGGCCTACCGGCCCTATCGATTCCAGCCGGCTTCATCGGCGGACTGCCGGTTGGATTGCAGATCATCGGCAACTATTTCAGCGAAGCCAAATTACTCAACATCGGCCACCGCTACCAACAAGCCACCGATTGGCATTTGCAAGTTCCCAAGGGTTTTGAGTAACACGGGAGGCACCATGGCGCCTATCACGCAATTATCGCAACTGGATCCCGACGGCACCTACAGCTACGCCGATTATTTGACCTGGCAGCTCGAGGAATCGGTCGAACTGATCAAGGGCAAGATCATGGCGATGTCGCCGGCACCCAATGTCAAGCATCAAAGGATCGCGCTTAAATTACTGCGACCAATCGATAACTACTTCTTGCGCAAAAATTGTGAAATCTTTATCGCCCCTTTCGACGTCAAGCTTTACGACCGTCGCAAATCGCTACTGACTAATCGCGAAGCTTTTAGCGTTGTGCGGCCCGATCTTTGCGTGATCTGCGACCAGGATAAACTGACTGAGCAAGGTTGCGACGGGGCTCCGGATTGGATTATCGAGATTCTTTCCCCAGGCAACAGTCGCAGGGAAGTGCGCCTGAAATATGGCTTATACGAAGAAAGCGGTGTTATCGAATATTGGCTGGTCTTTCCGTACGAGCAAATTGTGCAACAGTTCGTGCTTGACGATAGCGGCAAATATCAACTGCGCGCCTTGTATCCCGGTAACGAAACCGCCACCCCACATTTATTCCCCGATCTGCAAATCGACCTGAACGACGTTTTTGCCGAATAAGTTTTAAAAGGAAAGCACCATGAGCTCACAATGGGAAGCCGTCATCGGCCTGGAAATCCATACCCAACTGTCTACTAAATCCAAAATTTTCTCCGGCGCCGCCACCGCTTACGGCGCCGAGCCCAACACCCAGGCCTGCGCGGTTGACTTGGGCTTGCCCGGCGTATTACCGGTGTTAAACGAAGACGCGGTACGCAAGGCCGTCACCTTCGGGCTGGCTATCGACGCCGACATCGCTCCACACTCAATCTTCGCCCGCAAAAACTACTTTTATCCGGACTTGCCGAAAGGCTACCAAATCAGCCAGTTCGAATTGCCGATCGTCGGCAACGGCCATCTGGATATTGAAGTTGACGGCGAAACCAAACGCATCGGCATCACCCGCGCCCATTTGGAAGAAGACGCCGGCAAATCCTTGCACGAAGATTTCCACGGCTTGACCGGCATCGACTTGAATCGGGCCGGCACGCCGCTTTTGGAAATCGTCTCCGAGCCCGACATGCGCTCGGCCAAGGAAGCAGTGGCCTACATGCGCAAATTGCACGAACTGGTGCGCTACCTGGAAATTTGCGACGGCAACATGCAGGAAGGCTCATTCCGCTGCGACGCCAACGTGTCGGTCCGCCCCAAAGGCCAAGCCGAATTCGGCACTAGAGCCGAAATAAAGAACATCAACTCCTTTAAATTCGTCGAAAAGGCCATCAATCACGAAATCGAGCGGCAAATCGACATTATCGAAGGTGGCGGCAAAGTCGTCCAGGAAACCCGCTTGTACGACGCCAACAAAGACGAAACCCGTTCCATGCGCAGCAAGGAAGAAGCCAACGACTACCGCTACTTCCCGGACCCGGACTTGCTGCCGGTCGTCGTCGAAGAAGCCTTGAAAGCTGAAATTCGCGCTACGCTGCCGGAGTTGCCGGACGCCAAAAAACGCCGTTTCGTCGAACAGTACGCGCTGGACGCGGAAAGCGCGGCCACGCTAACCGGTTCACGCGAATTGGCCGACTTTTACGAGACGCTCGCCGCCGAATCCGGCGAAGCCAAATTGGCCGCGAATTGGTTGACCGGCGACGTCCTCGGCGCATTGAACAAAGCCGGATTGGAAATCGGGGCCTGCCCTGTCAACGCCGAACGCTTGGCCGGCTTGCTCAAACGCATCGCCGACAACACGATTTCCGGCAAGACGGCGAAGCAGGTATTCGATAAATTGTGGAACGGTAGCGAATCGGCGGACGAAATCATCGAGAAGGAAGGCCTGAAACAAATCACCGACACCGGCGCCATCGAAGCAATTGTCGATAAGGTCATCGCCGCCAACCCCGGTCCGGTCGAACAATATCTGGGCGGCAAGGAAAAGGCTTTGATGTCGCTGGTGGGGCAAATCATGAAGGAAACCCAGGGCAAGGCCAACCCCGGCGAAGTCAACAAGATG
>NZ_JBYMAP010000024.1:0-27492 GCF_057766305.1 Methylomonas sp. BG-2
AAGCCAGCGGCCGCTCGCAGGTCAATGTCAACAGCAAGGTTTCTGCATTCAGATGGCGCTTTTCGACGACGCGCGCCGCTGTGTAGCCGACGCCGGCGCTGCCCCGTCCCAACACCATATCGTGCTCCGGTTGGCACAAGCAGGCCAGCAGATAATCATCGCCTTGCAATGCCGGCTTCAGACCGGCTTGCGCCGCGGCCGGCGGCGCGCCGTCCAGGCTGCGAACCAAACAGGCATGGCAAATGCCTTGCCGGCAGCCGTGGTCGATCGGAATGCCGTCGCGCAGCAGCGCGTCAAGCACGGTTTCGCCGTCGCCGCACAACGCTTGGCGGCCGTTGAAACTGATCTTGACCTCCGCCATCGCCGCGCTCAACGGTTCAACACGTCGCCGCGCGTACTTTCGGCGATCGCCGCCGCTTGGGCGATGAGTTCGGCCGGCACGTTCAATTCCCGCAGTGTCGAGCCGAGATGCTCCATCACTGCATCAAAATGGGTGTCGTCCAAACCCAGTTTTTCGACCAGATGGGCGTGTGCCCGACGCATGTCGGCGCCGTTGTAATGATTGGGGCCGCCGAATGCCATCGTTAAAAACGCCTTCTGCTTGGCGGCCTGCTTGTCGATGTCGATATGCTCGAAAAAGCGGTTGATCCGGTGGTCGCTCAAGACCTTGCGGTAAAAAATATCGACGGCGGCATTGACGGCCGCTGCTCCGCCCAATTGTTCGTACAAGGAATTCGTTGCGCTCATGGCCTCTCCTGTGAGTTGCATTATTAAAGTCGGGGCTTTCAACCCGGACACAGCATAGACCGATAAAAATACTTTTACAATATTTTTATTATAAAAGTATTTTTATCTATCGCCGCTCGCTTTTGCGGTCGCCGCCAAGACGTTAGTTTTACGGAATTGCCGCCTCCGGCGCGCACGCCCTGTAGCCACCACAAAACTCGCCATCCCGAGCATCGCCGCTCGCCCTCCTCCGAGAATGCCGCGATTCGCGAGCTAACGCGCTACAATAGTGGCCCGTTTCTCAACTCATGAACTATCCGATGAACGCTTCAACCGGCTCGCGCCAGGAACAAATTCTGACACTGCTGCTGGATGCCCCGTCCGGCCTGAGTATCGACGAGTTGGCGGCCGCGCTGGGGATTTCGCGCAACGCGGTTAAACAGCATCTGGCCGGACTGGAAAAAGACCAACTGGTCCGCGAAGCGGCCTGGAACAGCACCGGCGGCCGGCCGTCGCGCAGTTACGGTTTGACCGAGGCCGGCCGCAATCGGCTGCCTAAGCAATACGCCTGGTTCAGCACCTTGCTGCTGGACGAACTGCGCAGCGAGTTGGGCGAAACCGGCTTACGGCGCTTGATATGGCGCACCGGCGAAAATCTGGCCGCGACGCTGGCCCCTCGGTTTACTGGTAAGAACTTGGCCGAACGAAGCGCGGCGCTGGTCGAATTGATGCAATCGCTGGGTTACCACGCCAATCTGGAGGACGACACCGGCCAGGTCAGAGCCATCAACTGCGTCTACCACGACATGGCTCAGCGCCACCCCGAATTGTGCGAGTTCGACCGGGCCCTGATCGCAACCTTGCTGGATCGGCCCGTCGAACAAACCGCCTGCATGGCCAAGCAGGATTGCGCCTGCCGATTCAAATGCTTGGCGGCACCGGATTAGCTCAATATGCCGGCGCCGGTCGGGCGTGCGGTTTTTCGTAGCCGAGCCTCTCGGTGGTACAATGGCGCTTTCCCGAACGACTTTTTACCGAGAAATCATGAGACCATCTTTCCGTACGGCCTGTAGCCTGTTGTTTGGGCTGTCGTTATTGCTGACCGTCGCATCGCTGCAAGCCGCCAGTCCGATTTTCACGCCCGCCGCGCCCAGCGTCGCCGCCAGCAGCTATTTCCTGATGGACTTCAACAGCAGCCGGGTGCTGGCCGAAAAGGACCCCGACAAACGCGTCGCGCCGGCTAGCTTGACCAAGATCATGACGGTGTACGTGGTATTCCGCGAACTGAAGGCCGGCCACCTGACCTTGGACGAAAAAGTCACGATCAGCCAGAACGCCTGGGAAACCGGCGGCTCGAAAATGTTCGTCGAAGTCAACAAGCAGGTCGCGGTCGAGGACTTGCTGCAAGGCGTCGTGATTCAATCGGGCAACGACGCCAGCGTGGCGTTGGCCGAACACGTGGCCGGCAGCGAGCAAACCTTCGCGACGATGATGAACGAACAGGCCAGCCGCCTCGGCATGGCGAACAGCCATTTCGAAAACGCCACCGGCTTACCCAGCCCCAACCATTACAGTTCGGCCCGCGATCTGGCGCTGCTGGCGCAAGCGGTAATCAAAGAGTTTCCGGAATATTACCGCTGGGATTCGCAAAAAGAGTTTACTTTCAACGGCATCACCCAGCAAAACCGCAACCTGCTACTGTGGCGCGATCCGTCGGTTGACGGCCTGAAAACCGGTTTTACCGACGACGCCGGCTATTGCATGGTCGCGTCGGCCAAGCGCGAGGACATGCGGCTGATTTCGGTGGTGATGGGTACCGCCAGCCCGAACGCCCGTTCCAACGAAAGCCAATCGCTGCTGAACTACGGCTTTCGTTTCTTCGAAACCCATCGTTTGTACGAGGGTAACAAGCCGTTGAGCGAAGCCCGGGTCCGCAAGGGCGTCACCTCCAAATTGCCGGTCGGTCTGGCCGAAGACCTATTCATCACCGCGCCGCGCAAGCATTTCAGCGAACTGAAAGCCGAAAGTCAGACCGACAAAGCCATCGTCGCGCCGTTGAATAAAGGCGATACGGTCGGCAGCCTGGTGGTGTCGCTGGCCGGTGAAACCATCGTCAGCAAGCCGCTGGTGGCGCTGGATGCGATAGCCGAGGGCGGCCTGTTCCGGCGCTTGTACGACGCCGCCATTGGTTTGTTGGAGAAAGAATGACCGAACTCGTCTATTTGAACGGTGACTATCTGCCGTTAGCCGAGGCCAAGGTGTCGGTGCTGGATCGAGGCTTCTTGTTCGGCGACGGCGTTTACGAAGTGATACCGGCCTACGGCGGCAAATTGTTCCGCCTGGAAGACCACATCGCTCGGCTGAATAACAGTCTAGCCGGCATCCGCTTGGCAATGCCGCACGGCGTCGCCGACTGGCAAGCCATCTTTCAGCCACTGTTGGCGGCCGGCAAGGACCAGTACATTTATCTGCAAATCACCCGCGGTTACGCGCCGACACGCGACCACGGCTTCCCGGAAACCGTGGTGCCGACGGTTTTCGCGATGTGCTCGGAGATCAAGCCGTTTCCCGGCAAGGCTACCGGCATCAAGGCAATCACGCTGGACGACACCCGCTGGCAACTTTGCAACATCAAGGCAATCACGCTGCTGGCCAACATTTTGTTACGTCAGCAGGCCCTGGACCGGGATTGCGCCGAAGCGATTCTGGTGAAGAACGGTTACGTGATCGAAGGCGCCGCCAGCAATCTGTTCGCGGTCATCGACGGCGAATTGATCACCCCGCCCAAATCCAATGAAATCCTGCCCGGCATCACCCGCGACGTGATTCTGGAATTGGCGAACGCCGACGGCATCCCCTGCCGCGAAGACATCATCGCACTGGAAGGCCTGCAATCCGCCGAGGAAGTCTGGGTCGCCAGTTCCACCCGGGAAATCCTGGCGGTGGTCGAACTGGACGGAAAAGCGGTCGGCACCGGCAAACCCGGTCCGGTTTGGCGGCGACTGGACGACTTGCTGCAAGCCTATAAGAAATCACTGTCATGAGCGAGACCGAGTCCCTGCTGGAGTTTCCCTGCCAGTTCGCAATCAAGGCGATGGGCAAGGCCCGCGACGACTTCGACGCTGTCGTCGTCGAGATCGTGCGCCGCCACGTCGAGGACATTCGCGAAGGCGCGGTCACCAGCCGGCCCAGCAAGGGCGGCAATTACACCGCGGTCACCGTTGTCATCGAGGCCACCAGCCGCGGTCAACTCGACGCGATCTACCTCGATTTGACCGCCTGCCCCGACGTGTTGATGGCGCTGTAGGCGGTGAGCGCAACGTTGCGGCATCTGGGCCGACGCGACTACGCATCGGTTTGGCGGGACATGCAACATTACACCGCCGAGCGCGACGACACCAGCCCGGATCAAGTCTGGATCGTCGAGCATCCGCCGGTCTACACGCTGGGCCTGAACGGCAAGCGCGAACACCTGCTCAGAGACACTGCCATTCCGGTTGTCGCCAGTGATCGCGGCGGCCAGATCACCTACCACGGCCCCGGCCAACTGGTGGTATACCTGCTGGCCGACCTACGCCGGCTGGGCCTGGGTCCAAGACAAGTCGTCAGTTTGCTGGAACAAGCCGTCATCGCCGCGCTAAGCCTATACGGCATCACCGCGTCGGCCCGCGCCGACGCCCCCGGCGTTTACGTGGACGGCCGGAAAATCGCGTCGCTGGGCCTGCGCATCAAACGCGGCTGCTGCTACCACGGCTTGAGTCTGAACAACGACATGGACTTGACGCCGTTCCGCGACATCAATCCCTGCGGCTACCCAAATTTACAGATTACCCAACTGGCCGATTGGGGGGTTAAGATAAGCACCGACGAACTGGCCGTTCCGGTGGTTCACCAATTACTTCAGGCGATAGAATCATGACGCTGAACGCCCCTTCCCGCGCCACTCCGGACACCCATCAACGCAACGCCGATAAACTGTCGCGGATTCCGATCAAGGTCGAAACGACCGGCGAGGTGTTGCGCAAGCCGGACTGGATTCGAGTCAAACTGCCGAGCGGCGATCAGGTCAACCGAATCAAGCAAACCCTGCGCGCCAACCGCCTGCACACGGTTTGCGAGGAAGCGGCCTGTCCGAATCTCGGCGAATGCTTCAGCCACGGCACCGCCACCTTCATGATCATGGGCGATCTGTGTACCCGGCGTTGCCCGTTTTGCGACGTGGCCCACGGCAAACCGCAAGCACTGGACGCCGAGGAACCCATGCATCTGGCCGAAACCATCGCGGCGATGGCGTTAAAATACGTGGTGATCACATCGGTGAACCGCGATGATTTGCGCGACGGCGGCGCCGGCCATTTCGCCGCTTGCATCGCCGAGGTGCGCCGGCTATCTCCAACAACCTCGATCGAAGTATTGGTGCCCGATTTTCGCGGCCGGGTCGGCAAGGCCCTGGAAATCTTGGCCGCGCAACCCTGCGACGTGTTCAACCATAATCTGGAAACCGTGCCGCGCTTGTATCAGCAAGCCCGGCCCGGCGCCAATTACAGGGGGTCGTTGGATTTGCTGAAACGGCATAGAGAACGTCTGCCGCAAGTACCGACCAAATCCGGCCTGATGCTGGGCATCGGCGAAACCGAAGCGGAAATTTTAGCGGTGCTGGAAGATTTGCTGGCCCACGGTTGCAGTATGTTGACGCTGGGTCAGTATTTACAACCCAGTAAGGACCATTTGCCGGTCCAGGCCTATATTCATCCGGACCAATTTCAACGCTACGCCGAAATCGCCGCCGAAATGGGCTTCAAACAAGTGGCCAGCGCGCCGCTGGTGCGCTCGTCCTACCACGCCGACCTGCAAGCCGCCGGCATCGTCGGTGCGTAGCGTGCATCGCCGCTACAGTTAGCGCCTGCGTTCAGCTTGAACTTATCTGACGTTGCTAATCTTTGCCGAGGCGCCCGTACCGCGTTCCGGTGAGCCCACCCCTCTGGCTTAGGGATGCTACTTACGCGGCGCCTCTCTAACCCTCCACGGGATCTCCCGATTCACGCCGGCAACATGTCATCCTGGTAATGGAAGACGTTGGACAAATCGATGTGAATTTCGATCCGATCACCCCGCCGCCGATCGATGCCGCGCTGCTCGTGGTCCGCCGACGTTCCCAGCAAACGCCGGTCGTTGTTCAGATCCCGGTGCACATACGGCCTGATCGACACGCAGGTGTCGCTAAAGGGTTTGCCGGACAGGCTTTGGATCGCCAACATGCCGCTGGCCCGCGAATCGACAAAAACCAAACCATGGTGTTCCAGGCTGTTGGTTTGTTTATCCCGAATCACCATCACCTCGGCTTTCAAAACCCGGCCGGACGCCTGATTGCCACCGTTCACGAGCGCCGAAAATACGTAATCATGCAATTCATTGGGCCGAGTATTTGCCGGAATATCCTTTAAAAACAAAATCATAATCACTGAATGCATCATATTTGAATTCGACGTGGAACTGGAACACGCATTTTCCCCAAGGCATCCTATCTCGGCAAACATCTTAGTCTATCCCAGTAGTCCGGCAAGGTCCGGCTCGCATCCACCGGCGCAAGCAAACCAAGCACAAAAAAACGGGCCGGACAGAAGGTCCAACCCGCGGGGCGGCGGTCCTTGCGCCAAACGTTCCACCCAGGAACGATTTTAAACAACCAATCATCAAGACAAATGCATCGGGATTTGACGGGCCTCGCGCCACCGGATCCCAACTGCCGGACAGAGCTACCATTCAAATTGATTCGCCAAAAAACGAATGTAATCGCGCATCTCAAACTTCCAGCCTGACGCGATCATAACGGCATCGGCGCCGATCCGCAAGCTTATGGCGAAAATCGGGACAGTTCCCGAGCGAATGCCGCGAACTCAGATGCGATCGGCGAGCAGTTGCAGCGGATGAACCACTCTGGAACCAGCGGGCTGCCCGGCGTTCAGATAAAACCCGCAGCCAAAGTTGGCGCTGACCACCACATCGGCGCCGGAACCAGCCATCGCCAAGCGCTTGGCGGACCGCAGCGATTCGGCGTTCTCGGGGTGGCTGAGCATGTAAGTGCCGCCGGCACCGCAGCACAACTGATTGTCGGCCAGCGCTTCCAGATTGACACCGGGAATCTTGCGCAGCAAGGCATACACGCTCTGGCTGTTTTTCAGCACATTACGCTGGCTGCAGGGTTCGTGGACCGCCACGTTCAGATTGGACGCCGCCAGTTGCAGGTCTTCCGGCCAATGCGCCAACAAAAACTGGTTGATGTCGATCAAATGCTTGGTAAACCAGCCGGAGGTCTCCGAATCGCCGCCTTGGTACTCGGTCAACATCGCTCCGCAGCCGCTGGCGGAGTAAATCACCGCCTCGACTTCCAGCGCGTAAAACGCGGCGATGTTGGCTTCCATCATTGACTCGGCGGGCAAGCCGTTATGCTGGTGGATCGCGCCGCAACAGCCCTGCTCTTCCGGCACCACGACCTCGTAGCCGAGCCGATTCAGTAACTTGATGGCCGCGATTTGCACCGGACGGTCGAAATGCTCGGCCAAGCAACCGGTAAACAGCGCGACCCTGCCGCGATATTTGATGCGGCGCTCGACCGGATAAATCCCGGCCAGTCCGACCAAGGACGGCTCGCAAACCAGGGCTTCGGCCGCGCCCAAACCGAGTTTCGCCAACCAGCCGCTGGCGCGCAACGGCTTTTGTAGGCCCGAGCGCAAATACAGCGTCACGAAGGGTAACAGCAGCGCGCGGGCATGTTTGCGTTCGATCAAGCTCAAGCCGAATCGCGCCAGCCAAGACGGCTTGGCCGATGCGCGCAATTTGGCTTGGGCCTGATCGAACAAGGCACCGTAACTCATCCGGCTGGGACAGACGGTCTCGCAGGTCCGGCATTGCACGCAGTCGTTCAGTTGCGCCAGTTCGTCGGCACCGACGCCGGCATCGTCGGCCAATACCTTGGCGATGGTGCGGACCCGCCGGCGTGGCGTCTGCTCGTCAACTTGAAACAAGCGAAACGTCGGACAGGTGCTGACGCACATTCCGCAGCGCATGCATTCGCTGGCCTCTGGAATGTAAGGCCCGGTCGCCGGCGGCAAAGCGTCGGCGGAGCCGTCGCCAGCCGCGTCGAAACCGAAATCCTGAAAGTCGAACATATCAGCCCTCCATCATTTTTACGTATGCCCGGCGCAGCAACTCCATTTCCGCCGGCGGCCGGCCGCGCAGCTCCGGCAAGGTGCGAAATTTGCAGTTGCGGCTTTCCATCAATAGATGCGGCGGGTCGAGCAGCGTAAAACGCGCCATGTACACGGTAATCAAGCCGCCGGGCGCATCGACTTGCTCGGCGTAACCGGCTTCGATCCGCAACAAATCGTTATCCAGTTGCAGGATTTGATTAGCCGTACTCAACAGCATCGCCGGATGCACGCTGACCTTGCCGGTCGGCGCATCGTCGTCCTCCTCTAAAGCTTCGGACAGCGGCGGCAGCGGTTCCGGAAAGAACACGCTACCGGACGCTTGCTGCAGGAATAATGTCAAGGCGCTGATGTCGCCTTTATAAAACAACAACAGGCGGTGGCTGTTAAACGGGTCGGCGAGCGATTCGGTCATGGCTTAGAGGGTGGCTTGGCTATCCCACAAGGTCTTGTAACTGGAATCCAGCCGCGACAGGCGATGGTTGAGTTGATCCAGCAACGGGTAGTCAGGAAAGCGGGAACTATTGCCGTTAGCGTACCAGCTATCCATCGCCGCCGTCAGCCGATTTTTCTCGGCAAAACAGTCGGCGATCTGCTGCTTTAGCCAAGCCAGACTGTGATTTGGCGCCAATTCCATCACCCGATAGCGCAAGCCGTTGTTGAAGATCCGCACCCCGCCGCCCTGAGCGGCGGTATGGTACAGTGCTTCTGGATCAATGACTTCAGCGCCGGCCAGATAATCGATGCCGAACTCGTGCAATTGCGGCAGCCACGGCACCGTCGGCCCCATCAACACCGTTGTGGCGTGACAGGCGAGTTCCGCCAAGCGCGGAAACGTCTTGTTCGGGATGGAACTGGCGGTTAAAAACACCCAATCGGCCTGCGGCAGCAAAAATTCGCAGGCTGAATCCGGCAAATCGCTGGCGGCCGGCTGACGCTCCAGCACCGTCAATTGCATCTGCTCCTGATACCGTTCGATGCCGGGATACCGGCCGATCACCACCACTTTCTTGCCTTTCAGCCGCGGCAGAAAATAATCGAACACCGCCAGATTGGCGTATTCGGCGTGAGCTTCCAACGCTAGCGAATCCGGCAGCGGTCTGGCGTTGACGCTGGCGTTGATCGCCGCCATCGCCACGGTCGCCTTGTACGGCTCCCATTCGGTGATCCAGGCCGCCAATTCGGTGATCGGCTTGCCGCATAAGGTGCCGGACCAACTTAGCGTCCGCGTGGCATGGCCCGGGGTCATCGCCAAACCGGTGGTGGCATTGCCCTTGCCGCGGCAAAGCGTCCACACCAAGCCTATCATTAGCTCGTCGACCACCGCATCGCCGCTACAATAATCCAGCAGCAATTCGTACAGGTACTTAGGGTTGCCCATTGCCCCCCCTTATTGCGGCACGTCCAGCAATTTCGCTTCGGTTTTAATGTTGTCCTGCTTGCCCCAGGCGTTGATCGCCTCGACGAACCATTGCTTTTTGGTCGGATGGGGCTGAACTACATCGTACTCGGCATAAAAGCTGCCGTCGCCATGAAATTTGATTTGACCAATCCGGCGTTTATTGGCGTCGTACCAATAGCCCACCAAATCCACACTTTGCGTGAACGGGTCGCTGACCAGACTAAATTGCGCGGCTTCGTATTCCGGCAGCGCGATTTGGGTCTGTAGCGGAAAACCCAATTTCGCAATATTCGCGGCGATGCGTTGGCACACGGCTTTGCCGAATTCCCGGCGCATTTCGACGTGTTCAGACAAATTTTCCGCGCTCATGCGGCATCCTCCATCATGGCGCTCGCCAAGTCCATAATCACCGACGCACCGGAGCGGTCCTCCGGATCCAGAGCCCGAATAATCGACAGGATCAGATGCGCCTCTTCATCTTGTTGGCGGCGCAAATTGATAAAGGCCAGCGCTTTCAGACTGTACAAATAGAACAAATGAACGTCGCTGGCGTACATATCCCGCTTGCCGGCTTCCTGGCTCAATAGCCGGTAATCCTCGGTAAAGCCGCCTTGCCGGGCCGCCTCGGCCAACGCCGCCCGCGCTTCGCGCTCGGCTTCTTGCAAGCGACCTTGGTAAAAATAAAACTTGTACAACGCGAAATAGGTCTGCAAGCAAGTGCCGTCCAGGGCCTGAGCCTGTTGAAAAAACTTCTCGGCCAGCGGTTTATCGGCGTGGCTGGCCGCCACCGCCGACTGCAACAATTTGTTGACGGCTTCCGGGATGTCCGGGCTGAACAGCACCCGCTCTTCGAGAAACGCGACTCCGGCCATTGCTTACCAAACCTCGGCGGGTACGATGAGCTTTTCGACCGGTTTATCACCCAACAAATGTTCCTCGATAATGGTTTTGACGTCGTCCTTGGTCACCCGGCCGTACATAACGCCTTCGGGATAAACCAACACGCTGGGTCCCAGCATGCAAGGGCCCATGCAGCCGGTATTGGTCAAGCCGATTTTTTCGAACAGGTTACGGCTTTGAATTTGCGCCATGAATTCGTTCATCACGTCGGCGCAACCGCTGGCGGTGCAGGAACCGCGCGGATGGCCTTGCGGGCGCGCTTGAGTACAGACGAAAACGTGTTTATTGGGACGTGGCATGATCGCTTTCCTTTTTTGAACTGAAATAAGAAATCGGGTCGCATTCGCGACGCTGAAAGGGATTTCTCCCCTTCAAAGTGGGCAGGTTGCGTCGAACCGCTAGCCGAACGGCATGGGCCGCGCTCACTGGCATCTGGCAGCGCTCAATAATTGAAATTGAGCAACGCGAAAACCTGCCGATAAAAAGTAGCCATCAAGAGGCTGGACGATAGCGGAGCGCCGGGCACTCCGCAACCGAGGAACGGCGTTTAAGCCGCTGCCTTGTGCTCGTGGGTAAAGCAATCTTTCGGACATACCTTTGAGCAAGCCTCGCAGCCTATGCAGTCGGCGGCATTTTTCAGACTCATCACCATCGTGTTGTCGTCATCGTCGTCGAAGTCCTCCAGATCCGCGGCATCCATTACATCCCCGCGCTCCACCAAATCGAACACGTCGCGCGGACACACCTTGAAGCAACGGCCGCAACCGATGCAATCGCGCTGATTCAAATCGGTTACGTAAGATGGCGTCCAAACGCTGCCGCCAAAAGTGACGCCGGTTACAAATTCGCTCATATCGCTCTCCTCAAGCTTATCCGCCGCTGGCGGCCTGCAATTTCTTGTTGGCCTCGTCCCACGCTTTACATGCATCGAACGTCGTCTGCGCCACTCCCATCAATTCACCGTAGGCATCCGGCAAACGATCCTCGATTAAGTCGTGTAGAACCGACGCCGCTTCGTTAGCCAGGCGTTTGTTCTTTTTTACTTCTTTTTCCAATGCTTTGATCTCTTCGTCACTCATCTTTCACCTCAAGCTTCCGCCACTTCTTTGAATTGCTCGATCAAGGCCACGGCTTTTTCCAACACTTTCTCGGTTTTCTCGTTCAACTCTTCCAAGCTGCCGAAGCCGAAGCGATGCACGTCGCGCAACACTTTATCGACGGCGATCAATTTGCCGACCAACACCAACGCCCGACCAAAACCTTCGTGGGTGATGTTGATCACCGGAACCGCCATCAGACCGCAGCGTTTTTCGACCAGCGAGGAAATGGCGTTGTAATAAGCTTTGACGCGGGCCAGCGTGATTTCGTCGGGATCGCCGATGACCGGAACTTCGCGTTTGCGCTCCTTGGTCATGATCAAAGGATCAATGATTTTTTCCTCGGACCAACCTTCATAGGTGTCGTAGGTATCCATCGCTCTGAGCTGCTTGATCATCTCGACAACGATTTCAGAGCTCATCAAAGGGTCGCCGGCTTCGACGACGAGTGCGGGTTGAGACATGTTGTTCTCCAGTGGTTTTGGTTAGGGCGGCAAACCGCCGCAATTTGTCGATTCGTTAGGGGGCTTATTACTCGTCCCAGCCTTCGTCTTCCATAGCATCGAAGCGGCCGAGATCGGGTCCCTTGTGCGCGTTGATGGCCTTAGCCAGCCAAGCGGAAGGCCCGGCTTTCATTTCGTTCTGCAAATCGCCGATCAAATCCTTGATCGTGCTGCCTTCGTGGACTTTGATCGGCTGTATGCCCTGAGCGATGATTTGCTTGATCGCCGAAGCGCCAATCGCCTGGCAATACACAGCAGAACAGCCGTCCAACAGTTGAATCTTGACCGACAATTTGTCCTCGTTGCCATCCTGGGCCAGTTCGCCGAACTGCGCCGCTTCCAGCATTTCGGATTGCTCCGGGTCCACCGCGTAAACCGCGAACGATCGGGCGGAGCCAAAATGCTGGTTGACGTGCACCATATCGGTGGTGGCAAAGGCGACTTTAATCGCGGTTTCCATGGGCATCCTCTGTTCAGGGGTATGCACAACCTGCATGCGACGAGCTAGTGACATGACGGCGAGCAGGCGTGGCGTTCGTTTTCGGGTTTTTGCGAATACGGCGAGTGATAGACTTCGATCTCTTCGTGGGCGAAGTTGATCACCAGATTCGCCAAGTCGAACAAAGCTTGGCGCGTACCGCGATAGCCGATCCAGGTCTTTTGATAACCGCCGATGATGTCGTACAGCGGAAAGCCGGTGCGCAAGATAGGCACGCCCAAGCGTTCGGCGCTATCGACCGCGTGTGAATTGCCGATCAGCAATTGCGCGCCGTTTTCCCTGGCGGTAAGTTCCAAATCTTCCAGGTCGCCGATCTTGACGCTCGCGACCGGCATCTTGCTCAAGATGGCCGCGTTGGCCGGGCTGATCGCCGCCACTACGTCGCCGCCCATGCCCTTGATCAAATGCACGCAGGCATTCAGCAAATCCGGATCGGCCGCGATCGCCACCTTGAGCTGGCCCAACATGAAATGGGTATCCAACATCGCGTCCTGCAATTGAGCGCGTTGGCGTTCTATGCGTTGCGGGACCGGCTGTTCGCTGATTTCGGCCAGAGCCAGGATCAGCGCGTCGTTGGCTTCCAGACCGTACAGATGCTCGAAGAAGTAGCTGGGGACGCCGGTTTTTTCCTGTAACAGCTCGCCGGCTTTTTGCAAGGACGGTCCGATGATCAGCGAGGCCTTGGCTTCACCCAGCGTGGCCAGTTCCGAGACCGGCGTGCCGCCTATCGTCACCGGCGAAAACTCGTCTTCGGTCAGGCTGCCGTCCAACGAGTCGGATAAATCCGGCACCAGTACCGGCCGCAAGCCGAACATCTCTATCGTATCGCGCAGGGCTTCCAGGTCGCCCGGCGTCAGCATGTGGCTGACCAACACATTCACCTGCCGCCGGCGGGTGCCAGGTTTGGTGCCGGCCGTTTCGGCATCGGGCACCAGCGCGTTGACGATTTCGTGTATCGTCGCCGCGTAGCCGGTCTCGACGCAGCCGGTGAAATCCGGCGTGTTGACCGCGACGACGGCGACATGAGCGTATTCCGGATATTTGACGCGAAATTCGCGCACGTTGCGCTGCACGTCGCAACCCTGGGTCTCGGCCAGACCGGTGGTCAGCACTGCTATCAAGGCCGGATTGGATTTCTCGGCGATGGCTTTCAAGCCTTCGACAACGTTTTCGTCCGCGCCCAGCACCGAACTAGCCTGGTCCATCGCAGTGGTTTGCAGCGGAATCGGCTCGCGAAAATGCCGAACGAAGAATACTTTAGCGAAGGCGGTACAGCCCTGCGAGCCGTGCAGCATCGGAATCGCCCGATCGAATCCCAAACAGGCCAACGAACCGCCGGTCGGCGCGCTGGCCTTTAACGGACTGACCGAGAGTGCTTTCTTACGCTTGAGAATTTCCGCCATCGCCGCCTACCTGGTTGCCTGTATCAATCGCACGCTGTCGAAACGGACTAAGCCGCCTGAATTTTTAAGACCGGCTCGGCCGGTTCGCTCGCATCGGTCTTGGCGAGACCACCGGCGCGCCAAGGCATCGGCGCCCTGACCGATTCCCAGACCGGGCTTTCCAGCGTCAACGCCAGTTGGCGAACCAATTCCAGCATGCCTTCGTAACCTGCGTAACCGAACTCGCGTTCTTGGTTGATGTCCAGGAACGGAATTTTGGCTTTCAATGCGGTGTACATGTTGCGGCCACCGGCGATCAGAATGTCGGCCTTGTAGTCGTGCACGACCTTCAGCAAGGCTTTCGGGCTGCCGTCCTCGATCATCAGCGTATCCTCGCCCATCAGTTCGCGGATGCGGGCCTTGTCTTCCTCGGTGGATTTCTTAGTGCCGGTCGCGACGACCACCATTCCCAAATCCTGTAAGGCCGAAATCACCGACCAACTCTTGACGCCGCCGGTAAACAACAACACCCGCTTGCCTTTCAGGCGCTCGCGCCACGGCGCCAGCGCCGCGCGGATGCGAGCTTCCTCGCGGGCAATCAGCGCTTCGGTGCGCTCGGTCAAATCCGGATCGTTGATAACCTTGGCAAAATCGCGCAGCGATTGGCTGGTATCGGTGATGCCGTAAAAGCTGCCTTCGAACCACGGCGTCTTGTAATCTTTTTCCATGCGCCGAGCCACGTTCAACATCGCTTTGGAGCAGACCATCATGTTGACTTCGGCTTTGTGCATGGTTTGCACCTCGCGGAAACGGGCGTCGCCGGACAAGGTGCACAACACCCGCAGGCCCAGTTCGTCCAGCAAGGGCAACACGTGCCAGAATTCGCCGGCAATGTTGTATTCGCCGACCAGATTGACGTCGTGGACCTTGATGCCGGGCCGTTCGGTGCCCGGCGGCAACGGATCGGGATCGCGAGTGCCGACCACATGGTTCAGCATCGCATCGGCGGCGATCCGGTTGCCCAGGTTTTTGGTGCCGTAGAAACCGGCGCTATCGATAGGCACGACCGGCACGCCCCACCGTTCAGCCGCCTCTTTACAGGTGGCGTTAATATCGTCACCGACCAGGGCCGGCACGCAGGTGTTGTAAACGAACACCGCCGGCGGATTGTAGGTCTCGATGGCTTGCTTGATTGCGTGGAACAGCCGTTTTTCGCTTCGGCCCATCACGATGTCTTGTTCGGTCAAATCGGTGGTCATACCGATCCGGTACAAATCCGGGCCCGAGGACCGGGTTCCTCGGTTATCCCACGAGCTGCCGGCGCAGGCAATAGGCCCGTGCACGATGTGGGCAACGTCGGCGATCGGCAATAACGCGATCTGCGCGCCGTCGAATGCGCAGCCGCCCGCCGCGGAGCCGGGTTTAGGCTTGGCGCAACCGGATTTCTCCTTCTTGTTGTGCTCGCAAGCCGGCTCGTCCAATAATTCCGCAATGTCTTTGTTCGTTTTCATGGCACGACCCCAAAATTTTAGTTGGAGTCTTGCAACCGGCGTGCCAAGCAATAAGCCAATGATTTTCAAGCCTTTCGGCACCGAGGTTTTTGTAGTAAACCCGACAAACGCCCAAGCGCGGGCGACAATGGTTTGTCGGAATGCCGGCCGGCGACCGCCGATGTCCAAATCAGCCACCGGACCCGCGATCCATCCACTCCGGCGCCGGGCAAGATCTAACATTCTAGTCGGGCGGCATAACCGAATTGAGCTTGCGGTATCACCCGGTCAGAAGGCAACCCGCGCCTGGATTGGCAACCCTTGCCGGCAATCGCGCGCACCCACTACCGTCGCCAACGACAGCGAAATATATCTTCCCATCAGAGGGCTCGGCAACGCTTCCTCTCGGGTTGCCGACTCGAAATGACCTGATACAGCCAACAAGAAATTTGGACGTTTCCGTATTGCCGTAGGCGCAATACGCAAGGGCAAGCCAAAATACCAATCCCCGGCAAACCGAGCCGACACCTTAAACATCGGCGCCGGCGATCTGCTTCGTATTTCATTCATCCTTGTCATCCTTCGATACTGACTTGATGCTGTCCAAGCGCGGCGCCAATCCGAAAACTCGCGTAAACCACGCCGCCGCCCGATCCACGTTAGGCAAATCATATCAAGCCGTGCTCGGCAAACGAATAGGGTAAGCCGTCCGCGACAATAAAATGATCCAGTACGCGTATGTCGAACAGGCCGAGGGCTTGTTTGAGCTTATCGGTGAGCAAGCGATCGGCTTGACTGGGTTCGTTGATGCCGGACGGGTGGTTGTGGGCGAATATCACCGCGGCGGCGGCATGGTAGAGCGCGCGTTTGGCGACTTCGCGCGGGTAAACGCTGGCGCCGTCTATCGTGCCGCGAAACAGTTCTTCCCATTGGATCACCCGATGCTGATTGTCCAGAAACAAACAGGCGAATACCTCGAAATCGTAACCGCGCAATTGCGCGCTCAGATACGCGCGGGTGGCATCCGGGCTGGTCAGCGCATCGCCGCGCTGCAACACTTCGGAAAAATGCCGGCGCGCCATTTCCATAACAGCTTGCAGCTGGGCGTATTTGGCATCGCCCAAGCCCTTGCTTTCGCAAAATCGCTGGCGGTCGGCGGCCAACAGTCCTCGCAACGAGCCGAAATCGCGCAATAGCTCGCGGGCCATGTCCACCGCCGTCTTGCCGGCGATGCCGGTGCGCAGGAAGATGGCCAGCAACTCGGCATCGGATAAGGCCGCCGCGCCGCGCTGCAACAATTTCTCGCGGGGACGTTCGTCCGCCGACCAATCCTTGATGCTCATTGTCGCTCCCGGCCGGAAAAAACGCGTCAAGCATAGAAGAATCCGGGGGAGTTTGCCATAATTCCAACTCTTCACCGGTTTGGGGTACGACGATTAACAAGCGCATATTACTGGGAGTTTGCGGCGGGATCGCGGCCTACAAGGCGGCGGAATTGGTTCGCTTGTTACGCAAGCAGGATTGCGAGGTGCGCGTCGTCATGACCGCCGCCGCCTGCGAATTCGTCGCGCCGCTGACCTTCCAGGCCCTGAGCGGCCACGCCGTTCACCAACATTTACTGGATGCCGGCCAAGAACAGGCGATGGGGCACATCCATCTGGCGCGCTGGGCCGACGCCGTCATCGTCGCCCCGGCCAGTGCCGACCTACTGGCGAAACTGGCCCACGGTCTGGCCGACGACTTGTTGTCCACGCTGCTGCTGGCCGCCGATTGTCCGATCCATGTCGCGCCTGCCATGAACCAAGCCATGTGGGCCAAGCCAGCCACCCAACGTAACCTCGCCACGCTGGTAGCGGACGGGATTCGGGTATTGGGGCCGGCCAGCGGCGAGCAGGCTTGCGGCGAACAAGGACCGGGGCGGATGCTGGAGCCCGCCGAGATTTGCGCCTGTCTGTTGGCGGCCGGCCCGAACGGTCCGTTACGCGGCGCGCGACTGGTGGTCAGCGCCGGCCCGACCCGCGAAGCACTGGACCCGGTGCGCTTTATCAGCAATCGCAGCTCGGGCAAGATGGGCTATGCGTTGGCGGCGGCGGCGGCGAGGGCCGGTGCGCAAGTCACGCTGATCAGCGGCCCGGTAAACTTGCCGACACCACCCGGCATCGAACGTATCGACGTCGAGAGCGCCGCCGCCATGCACGCGGCGGTCATGGCGCGGATGAACGAAGCCGATATATACATTGGCGCGGCGGCGGTCGCCGATTACCGGCCCAGCGAAGTCGCCGCCGCCAAATTAAAAAAAGGGCGGGACGCCGCGGTGATAGCATTGACCCAAAATCCGGACATCGTCGCGGACGTGGCCGCTTTGAAACCCAAACCGTTCGTGGTCGGCTTCGCCGCCGAAACCGACGACCTGGAAAATTACGCCCGCGGCAAACTGGTCGGCAAAAACCTGGACATGATCGCCGCCAACTGGGTTGGCCGCGACGACGGCGGTTTCGACAGCGACCGCAATGCCCTGCAAGTTTATTGGCCGGGCGGGGCCGCGAGCTTGGCGATGACCGACAAATCCGCCCTGGCCGAGCAACTCATCACTCTGATCGCCGAACATTTTCATGCGAAAAATTCAACTTAAAATTCTTGATCCCCGCCTGGGCCACGACATTCCGCTACCGGCATACGCCACCGACGGCTCGGCCGGCCTAGACCTTCGGGCCTGCCTGGAGGCGCCGCTGACGCTGCAACCCGGCGCCAGCGCGTTGATCCCGACCGGCCTGGCGATTCACATCGACGATCCGGGTCTGGCCGCGGTGCTGCTGCCGCGCTCCGGCCTCGGCCATAAGCACGGCATCGTGCTCGGCAATCTGGTCGGCCTGATCGATTCGGACTATCAAGGCCAGGTCTTGGTATCGTGCTGGAATCGGGGCAGCGACGCGTTTACCGTCGAAGTCGGCGAACGCATCGCCCAAATGGTCTTCGTCCCAGTGGTCCAAGCCGAATTCGAATGCGTGGCCGAATTCACCGACAGCCAACGCGGCGCCGGCGGCTTCGGCCACAGTGGCCGTCATTAAGCTCCCGGAACCGCCGACATGGGCCGAATATTCAGCATAGTGGCCGCGATAGCGGCATTAATGGTACTGGTGACCGGTGCTGCCGGCTACTGGCTGGCGGCCGCCAACGTCCGCGACACCGAGCAATCCAGCATCACCGCGATTGCCGGCGTGATGTCGGTCGGCATAGCCAGCCAGATCGACACTCTGCAAAAAGTGGTGGACGGTCTGGCGCAATCGCCCGAAGTCGTCAGCGCACTGACTAACGGCGCCGGTCGCGCCGAGCTGGACAAGCTGGCCGCCCGTCTGCAAGACTCCGTCCCCCAGGCGTTGCGGGTTCGCATTCTGCCCGCCACGGTCAGCGAGCCGGAATTGACGCAAACGCCGAACATGGGTTTTGCCGATCTGGAAATGGTGCGCGCCACGTTGACGGCCAAACAAAAGCCGATGATACAAGGCGAGGGCGAGCACCGCCATCTGGCGATCACCAGCGCCGTCGTCGCCAACCAGCAGACACTGGGCGCCATACTGGTCAGCCTGAAACCGGATCTGATCCAGCAATTGCTGTCCAGGACCCTTTTCAATGCGGGCCTGATCGAAATCAAACAAGACCAGAGCGTGATTGCCAGTGCCGGCAACCCGGCCGCCAAACTCGACGAACCGCAGTCCCTGCCGTTGACCAACACCCGTTGGCAACTCGATCTCTGGATCGGTAGCGGCGACAGTACCGGCAACACGGTATTGTTCGCCAGTATCGTCCTGATTCCGGCCATGTTGGCCTGCCTGGGATTTTTTATCGGCTACCGCAAATTGCACGACTTTCTGCATCATGACCAAAGCGTCATTTTAAAAGCCGCCAAGGACATGATGGCCGGCAAGAAGGTTGGCAGCTATCCGGTATTGCTCGAAGAAATGCAGCCGATCATCTCGGCGCTGGCGCAATTCAAGCGCATTTTGCAACAAGAACAGACCACCGAACCGACCGGAACCGGTTTCGCCGACGACCACGACTTTTTCGACGAGTCCTTCGACATCGACTTCGTCGAGGAAGCGCCGCACACGGCAGCCGAGCAGTTCGCCACCGCCCCGATTGCGCTGAATACGGCGCCGATCGCGCTGAATACCGCCCCGGTTTCGCTAGGCCAACCGACTGACGCCGAACCCGGCCCAATCCCGCGCCAAGCACCGGCCCCCAGCCCCGCGCCCAAGCCATCGGCGCCGCCGCCACGACCCGCGCGTAACGACTTCGCCGACAGCTTTCGCGGCTACGACATTCGCGGCATCGTCGGTCGCGGCTTGACCCAGGACGGCGTGCGCGACATCGGCGCCGCTTTCGCCAGCCTGGCGCTGGAACAACAAGTACCCTCCGTCGTTGTCGGCCGCGACGGCCGGCTGTCCAGCCCGGCGCTGGCCGAAGCGCTGGTGGCCGGCATCCGCTCGACTGGCTGCAACGTGCTGGACATAGGCTTGGTACCGACGCCGCTGCTGTATTTTGTCGCCCGCCATTGCGAGGGCCGTACCGGCATCATGATCACCGGCAGCCACAATCCGCCCGACTACAACGGACTAAAACTGGTACTGAACGGCGAAACCCTGGCCGGCGATGCGATCCAACAGCTTAAACAGCGCACCCTCGCCCGCGATTTTCGCCAGGGCGAGCTCGGCAAGGTCGAGCTGAATACCGCGTTCAGCAACGAATATATCGGCACCATCGCCGACGACGTGCATCTGGTCCGGCCGATGAAGGTCGTCGTCGACTGCGGCAACGGTGCCGCCGGCTTGCTGGCGCCGATGCTGTTGAAAACGATGGGCTGCGATATCGTCGAACTGTTTTGCGACATCGACGGCCACTTTCCCAACCATCATCCCGATCCCAGCAAGCCGGAAAATCTGGCGGACTTGATCGGCGCGGTCAAGCATTACGGCGCCGATGTCGGCGTGGCGTTCGACGGCGACGCCGACCGCTTGGGCGTCGTCGATTCGTCGGGCAAGATCATCTGGCCGGACCGGCAATTGATGCTGTTCGCCCGCGACGTGCTGGCCGGCAAGCCGGGTGCCGAGGTGATTTTCGACGTCAAATGCTCCAAGCACCTGGAAGAGCAAATCCGGAAGCGCGGCGGCCGACCGCTGATGTGGAAAAGCGGCCATTCGATGATGAAGGCCAAACTCCAGGAAACCGGCGCGGCGCTGGCCGGCGAAATGAGCGGCCACATTTTCTTCAACGACCGCTGGTTCGGTTTCGACGACGGTCTGTACGCGGCGGCGCGCTTGATCGAGATACTGTCGGCCGATATGCGTTCCAGTAGCGACGTCTTCGCCGATCTGCCGGACAGTATCAGCACCCCGGAAGTGCTGATTCCGCTGGCCGAGGGCGAAGCGGCGCCGTTGATGGCGCAACTGGCCGGTAATGCCCGTTTCCCGAACGCCAAGCTGATCGACATCGACGGCCTGCGAATCGAATTCGCCGACGGCTGGGGGCTGATCCGCGCATCCAATACCACGCCGGCGTTGACCGCCCGTTTCGAAGCCGACACCAAGGACGCATTGCACCGAATTCAAGACCAGTTCAAACAACTTTTGCTGCAAATCAAACCCGACTTAGACCTACCTTTTTAATCAAGCTCATTCATGAAAGAAAACACCGCACACCAAATCGCTCACGTTCTGATCGAAGCCCTGCCCTACATCCAAAAATTCAAGGACAAGACCGTCGTCATCAAATACGGCGGCAACGCCATGGTCGACGAAGCCTTGAAACACAGCTTCGCCCGCGACATCGTGATGATGAAACTGGTCGGTATCAATCCGGTCGTCGTTCACGGTGGCGGTCCGCAAATCGGCAATCTGCTGACTCGGCTCGGCAAAACGTCCGAATTCGTCGATGGCATGCGCGTCACCGACAGCGAAACGATGGACGTGGTCGAAATGGTGCTGGGCGGCTTGGTGAACAAGGAGATCGTCAATCTGATCAATATGCACGGCGGCAAGGCGGTCGGCCTGACCGGCAAGGACGGCAACTTCATTCATGCCCGCAAGATCAACATGACCAAGGCCGGCACCAATGTCGACGACGCGCCGGAAATCATCGATCTGGGCCATGTCGGCGAGGTGAGCAGCATAGACCCGGCCGTCGTGGACATGCTGGTGCATAGCGACTTCATTCCGGTGATCGCGCCGATCGGCGTCGGCGCGGACGGCCATTCCTACAATATCAACGCCGATCTGGTGGCCGGCAAGGTCGCGGAAGTGCTGAAAGCGGAAAAATTGATGTTGCTGACCAACACCGCCGGCATCCTGGACAAACAAGGCACGTTATTAACAGGCTTGAGAATGCCGGACATCGACGCGCTGATCGCCGACGGCACGATTTCCGGCGGCATGATCCCGAAAACCCGGTGCGCGACCGACGCCTTAAAGGGCGGCGTCAACAGTGTGCATATCATCGACGGACGGGTCGATCACGCGGTGCTGTTGGAGTTGTTTACCGACCAGGGAGTCGGCACCTTATTGCTGCGCCGCTAAGCCGGATTGCAGATACGGCGCGAAGCTTTGCCGCAAGCTCTTGACCTTGGCGCCGTTGCAAAGCTCGTTGCCCAGGCTGGAAGGGCGGCAACGAATATCCAGAAATATTTGCCTGACCTTACCCTGTTCGAGCAAGGAAGCCGACAGGCTTAAATCGTCGTCCTGTTGCGGCGCGGCCCGCATGATCAACTTCTCGGTCTCGACATCCGGGCCGGTGGAGGAATTGGCCGCGACAAACTCGCCGGCCAGTTTCCAGGCTTTTTGGCATTGCTCGACGTCCTGACATACAAACAAACCCAATTCGTTGCCGGCATTGCTGGCGGCCAGCGAAGAACCGGCCGCCTTGGCGTCGGCGTTGGGCTGGGTTAGAAACTGGAATCGCGCCATGTCGGCCCGAAAGGCTTTTTCGCTATTTTGACGCTCGCTCTGGTGATCGGCCAATTCCTGGTTGGATTGGGCGATTTGCAGCTTGGTCGCGGCGATCTCGTCCAGCAGTTTGCCGGGCACTTTCTGGCCGTTGCGTTCATGGTCGGCGGCCTGCTGTTGCTGCTTCTGCAACTGACCCTGTAGTCGCTCGATATTGCCTTCGATGACCTTGCGTTTGGCGTCGAAGCTGGCCAATTTGTTGCCCAAGGCTTTTTCCATGTCGTCCAGACTGCGAAACGTGCTGAGCAACACCTTGTCGTTGGCGGCCTGCTTGGCGACAATTTTTTCCTGTTCCTTGCGTAGCGCATCCAGGCGTTTTTGCTGGGCCAATTCCTCGGCGGTCTTGGCCTTTTCGACGGTCTCGACGATCCGGGCTTTCTCGGTCAGGGTTTCGCGCTTGTGCTGGACTTGGTCCGGCGGCACTTGATCGGAAAAATAGACGTTGCCGTTTTCGTCGACCCAACGATACATTTTCTTGGCCTGCACCGGCTGGCCGGCCAACAACAAGGCCGCGAGCGCGGCCAGCGTGGTAATTTTCAACGTGCCGCGCATTGCCGCCCGCCTCGTCAGCCCAAAATCGCGATCAATTGATGCAACGGCGGCAATACCATCATCTTGGCCAGCTGCAGCAACACCAGCGCGGCCAACGGGGACAAGTCTATCCCACCCAAATCGGGTATCACCCGCCGGCAGACGTTCAGCAAGGGCTCGGTCAAGCTGTAAAGTATCGACGACGCGCCGCTGTAGTTGCCGGGCGCGAACCAGCTCAGAATCGCCGCCGCGAAAATCGCGTACACAAAAATATCGAGCAACATTTTCAGCAGATCGGCGAACGACAGCAGGGCCAGCGCGATAAAACCAACCGACAAATCCTTGACCGCCAAAATCGCAAAGTTCGCCAGCATTTGCAATATCAAGGCCAGTACCAGCGACGAACTGTCGATGCGGCCAAATGAGGGGATGAAGCGGCGCATCACCCGCAACGGCGGATGAGTAACTTTCACCAGAAACTGTGAAACCGGATTGTAAAAATCCGCTTGAGTCCACTGCAGCAAAAACCGCAACATCACCGCCAAGATGTACAGCGAGCACAGCGTATCGATCAGGAATACCACCGGATCGGTCATGTAATTGCTTCCCATCACTCGGCTCCCAGTTGTTTGGCCATTTCGACCGATCTATCCCGCGCGGCGTGCAAGGCCTTGGCGACCAAGGCTTCGAAGCCTCCTTGCTGGAAGGTCTCGATAGCGCGCTGCGTGGTGCCGCCGGGCGATGTCACCCTGGCGCGCAGTTGGGCCGGCGATTCGGCCGATTCCAGCGCGATCTTCGCGGCGCCAAGCGCAGTCTGCTGAATCAGCAAGCGGGCGCTACCTTCGTCCAGGCCTAATTCCAGCGCCGCGGCTTCCATCGCTTCCATCAACAGGAAAAAATAGGCCGGACCACTACCGGATACGGCGGTGACGGCGTCCAGTTCGGCTTCGCCGTCCACCCATAGGGTCAGCCCGACCGCGCGCAGAATGTTCTCGGCCAAGTCTTTTTGTTCGTCGTTGACGTTGGCGTTCGCATGCAATGCGGTGGCGCCGGTCAACACCAGGGCCGGCGTGTTGGGCATGCAACGCACGATCGCAGTCTGGCCGCCCAACCATAACGCCAAGCTTTGCTGGCTGATACCGGCGGCAATCGAAACCATCAACGCATGCTTGTGTTTCAGTAGCGGCGCGATTTCCAGCGCCACGTCACGCAATACTTGCGGCTTGACCGCCAACACCACGACCTCGGCTTCGTTGACGACGGTCGCGTTGTCGTGGGCGGTATTGACGTGCAATTGATTCGAGTGAGCGTTCAACAGATCCGCCGAAGTGTCCGACACCCATATCTGCCTGGGCGAATGGCCGCTGGCGATCAGGCCCCGAATCAAGCTGGTCGCCATGTTGCCGCCGCCGATAAAACCGATTGTTTTCGTTTTCATAGTTAGTTGACTGAATTAAACGTTTATTCGACTGCATCGAATCCCAATTATTCTACATGACTATGATGGCGCGACGGAAAAACTCAAGCCCCCCAAGTTCGGCCAAGCGCCAAGTCCCTCGGCCGCAAACCGCTGACCGCAAGCACCGCCGCATAGACCGCGATTGCCCCACCGACCGCCGCACCGAGTTGCAAGCCGCGTTGGCCGGCACTCCAGCCGAACCAAGCATCCGGTTGGACAAGGTAAACCAAAAAGCCCGACATCGTTGCGGATGCAATCGCAATCCTGATCGCGAAGGCCAACCAGCCGGGCCGCGGCCGATAAGTGCCGTTCCTCAATAACGCGTTCAACAAAAGCCCGGCATTGAGATAGGCGGCCAGCGTGGCGGCCAGCGCCACGCCGGCGTGGGCTAAAAACGGCACCAATATCAGATTCAGCAACCCGTTCGCGGCGACGGCACTCATCCCGAAACGCACCGGCGAACGGGTATCCAGGCGGGCGGTAAATCCCGGCACCAGAATTTTAATCAACATCAAGGCCAGCAGCCCCATTGCATAAGCGGCTAGACTTCTGCCCGTCATATGCACGTCTTCGACGCCGAATTCGTGGTACTGAAACAATGTGGACAGCAAGGGCTCGGCCAACTGGGTTAATCCCAGCGTGGCCGGCACGCCAATCAGCACGACCAGCTTCAAACCCCAATCCAACGCCGCCGAAAATGCCGCGCGGTCGGCGGCGATATGATTTTTCGATAAATTCGGCAGAATCACTGTCGACAACGCGACCCCAAGAATCCCGAGCGGAAACTCGACCAGCCGGTCGGAATAATACAGCCATGACACGCTGCCGGCGGTTAGAAAAGAAGCGATCAAAGTACCGACCAGCATGTTGATTTGGGCCACCGAAACGCCAAAAATGGCCGGCAACATCAGCTTGACGACACGCTGCACGTCCGGATCGCGGAAAGCCCAGCGCGGCCTCGGTATCAGCCCGAGCCACCATAGCGACGGAATTTGAAACAACAACTGTAGAACCCCTGCCGCGAATACGCCCCAAGCCAATGCGGTGATCGGCCGTTCCAGATTCGGCGCCAACCAGACCGCCGCCGCGATCATCACCAGATTCAAGATGACCGGCGTCAGCGCCGGGACCGCGAATCGCCCCTCGGCGTTCAGGATCGCCCCGGCGAACGCCACCAACGAGATAAAGAACAGGTAGGGCAATGTGATTTGGAGCATCTCGGTCGCCGGCGCGAAATGCGCTTGGTCGGCGACGAATCCCGGCGCCACCAGGATTATCAGCAACGGTGCGGCAATCGTGCCCACCAACGTGATTAAAAAGAGCAGTCCCGCCAGAGTGCCGAAGGTGCGATCGATAAACCGTCGTAACCCGCCACGCTCCCCTTGCCCGCCGTACTCGGCGAGGACCGGCACGAAGGCGTGAGCGAATGCGCCTTCGGCAAACAAGCGCCGCAACAGGTTTGGAATCCGAAACGCCACGAAAAATGCGTCGGTTTCGGCATTGACCCCAAACAAATTGGCGACCAACATATCCCTGATAAAACCCATGACTCGCGATACCATCGTCATGCCGCCGACTATCGCCGTCGATTTGTATAATTGCTTGCTCACTGCGTATCCTGGCGCCGGTCCGGAGTCAATTAAAAGTTGACAATCATAGCATCCAAAAAGATAATGCGCGGTTCCTAACCAACCCAACGACTTGATACCCCTATGGCTAATTCACCACAAGCTAAAAAGAGAGCGCGTCAGGCAGAGGACAGCCGTATTCGCAATGCCGGACAACGCAGCAATCTCCGCACGTTCATCAAAAAGGTTATCGCCGCCGTCAAGGCCGGTGACAAAGAACAAGCGCAAGCAGCCTTCAAATCCGCCGTGCCGGTCATCGATTCCGCAGTCAATAAAGGCTTGATCCACAAAAACAAGGCCGCCCGCAGCAAAAGCAGATTGAACGACAAACTGCGCGCGATGGCTTGATACGGCGCCGCCGACCGATACCAAGGCCGAAGCCTAAACGCTTCGGCTTTTTTATGCGCGCGGTTTTTTTCGCGAACTCGCGCCACGGAACTTAAGCGCCGCCATCCATTCGAAACATAACCAAGAGCTTACCCCCAGACAAAACCGGGCAGCTTGCGGCCGGCGGACAACCTGCTAATCTGATCTAACTATGTCGATGCATCCGAGGCAAATACGATGAACCATCCGACCCGACTACGCTGGGGCATTCTGGGCGCCGCGCGCATCAACGAACGTCTGCTGCCGGCCATCGTCGAAGCCGACAACGCCGAATTGGTCGCGATTGCCAGTCGTCGACCCGGCGCCGCCGGCGAAACCTTAGCCAAATACGCGCCGAGACCGACCGGCGCGCAGTGCTACGATAACCTCGACGCCCTGCTTAAAGACGATGACGTGCAAGCAGTGTATTTGCCGATGGCGAATCAAGAACACGCCGAATGGGCGTTACGGGCTATCGAACACCGTAAGCACGTGTTGTGCGAAAAGCCGATGGCACTGACGATTGCCGATATCGACGCCATCGAAATCGCCGCCCGCCGCTACAATGTCAAAGTCATGGAAGGCTTTATGTACCGCTTCCATCCGCAGCACCAACGGGTTCTTGAATTGATAAACACCGGCCTGATTGGCGAAGTCCGCTCGGTCAGAGCCAGTTACTCGTTCATGATGCGACCCGCCCGCCTATATCGGCTGGCCGACGACACCGCCCACGGCGGTGGTGCGATGTGGGATATCGGCTGCTACGCAATCCACAGCTTGCGGCTGTTTTTCCAACAAGCGCCACTGGCGGTCAGCGCCGTGTCAAAATACGTCGAAAGCGGGGCAGACAGCGCCACCAGCGGCATCGTCGATTTTGGGGACGGTCGCTACGGCCACTTCGACTTTAGTTTCGAGCGAGCCCGCCGTTGCGAATACGAAATCGTCGGCACCCGTGGCGGCATCAAATGCCACGTGGTCTGGCAACTTCCAGGCGACGTGCCGGTCATTTCATGGTGGACCGAAGATGGTCGCCAAGCCGAAGAACGGCTACCCTACAGCAACCACTTCCGGCTGGAAATAGAACATTTTTCGGATTGCGTGCTGCATAACCGCGAACCGGCATTAACGCTAGACGACGCCCGCGCCAATTGCCGAGTGATTGTCGCCGCGTTACAAGCCGCCGCCGAAGGCCGAACCGTGAAAATTTAGCCGGCGGCGCGCCCCAGAGCCACCCGCCACCAAAAATGTAAGAGCCGCGCGATAACATCGGTAAACCGATACGACGAAACTGCAAAACCAAAGCCCC
>NZ_JBYMAP010000025.1:0-27404 GCF_057766305.1 Methylomonas sp. BG-2
CCCGGCATGGTCGGCATCGCCAATAAAAACACGCCGACCGCTAACAGCAGACCGGGAATCACCATTTTCCAAGATCTCGATCGCACCTGTTCGGATTCGTCCAAAACCCTGGCGGCAAACAATGCGAACGCCGGCATGATCGGTAACAAATAATGAATCTGCTTGCTGGGCACGGCTGAAAATACGACAAACGTCGCGCAAAACCAAATCAGACAAAACCGCGCCCCGGCATCTTCACCCATCCGTAGCGCGGGCAAATTTCGCCAAAACCGCGGGGCGTAGCCCCAGGGAAACAAAAACAGCGGCAGAAACATCAGATACCAGAACGGAGAACGAGTATGAATTTTGGTGCCCACGGCACGGTCCGCGGTCTGGTGCCAGAGTATCGCCCGGCCGTACTCTTCGCCGCCGGCCTGCGCGGCCGGAATTGCCCAACTCAATGCCAACGCCGCGCCGACCACTACCGCACCGATCACGCCAACCGACCAATTCGCAAACCCCGGCCGGCGCTGGTCGGCCCAAAAGCCCACGGTTATTGCGGCCGGCAAAACATGCAACAACACTACAGGCCCCTTGGCGAGGATGCCCAAGCCCACGCCCAAGCCGGCCAACCCCCAAGCCCGCCAGCCGGCGCCGCGCGCCGCCGCCAACAATCCCGACAAGGCTAGCAACACGCAGTCGGTCAACAACACGTCGAACATCGTCGAACTGGCGAACAAAGTCCACAACAAGGTCGAGATCAAAATCCAGGGGGCCAAACCGGCGACGCCCGCCCGCTCCGGCCACAATGCTTGCGCCACTCGCCGCAGCAGCACCAAATTCGCCAACGCCGCCAACGGCCCGACCAAGCGCGGCCACCATTCATTCACGCCAAATACCGCCCAACCGGCCTGCATCAGCCAAAACAACAGCGGCGGCTTATGGCTGTAGGTCGCGCCGTTCAGATGCGGCACCAGAAAATCGCCGCGCAACCACATTTCCCAAGCCACGCTGAGGTAACGAGTTTCGTCTATTGGAATCGGCGCCCGATAAAAAACCGTAACGGTCAGCAGTAGCCAGAGCGAATAGACACCCCAGCGAGCAATGAACAAAGATCGATCAGTCATGTAATTGGAATGAGTTTGAAAATGTCCGGGCTCGGAGAACATGAACCGGCCATTGGAAAGCGACAAGGAAGCGAATATCGTGCCGCCGGTCCGATTATAGAAAACCACCGGTCCCCCAAACCCGGTACCTTGCAACGCTCCGGTTTAAATCCCCCACTTGCGCGGTGGATTTAAACCATGTAATCAGTTAATCAGCGATGCGCCAATTCAAGGTTTCACCGGCCCGCAACGGTGTCAATGTTTGCTCGGCTTCGCCGTAATGTTCGGGCAGCGTCCAAGACCGCCTTTCCAGCGTGATGGTACCGGCGTTGCGCGGCAACCCGTAGAAATCGGCACCGAATCGGCTGGCAAAACCTTCCAACTTGTCCAGCGCCCCGATTTGCTCGAACGCTTCGGCATAAAGCTCCAGAGCCGCGTGAGCACTGTAGCAACCCGCGCAACCGCACGAACTTTCCTTGGCGGCAGTCGGATGCGGCGCGCTATCGGTGCCCAGGAAAAACTTGGGATTCCCGGAACCAACCGCTTCCAGCAAGGCCTGACGATGGTGTTCGCGCTTCAGGACCGGCAAGCAATAAAAGTGCGGACGAATGCCGCCGGCCAGAATCGCATTGCGGTTGTAAAGCAAATGCTGCGGGGTAATCGTCGCGCCGACTTGGGCCGACGCCTCAACCACAAATTGCACCGCTTCTCGAGTGGTAACGTGCTCGACGACTATCCGTAAGGCCGGAAAGCGGCGCACAATCCCGTTCAATTGGGTATCCAGAAAAATCTTTTCCCGGTCGAAAATATCGTACTCGACGGCGGTGACTTCACCGTGAACCAATAACGGTACCGCAAACTTTTCCATGGCCTCGAAGAGTGGATAGGCGGCCTCGATATTTGCCACACCGGCGTCCGAATTGGTGGTTGCTCCGGCCGGATACAATTTAAAGGCGTGAACGTGCTCGCTATCCGCGACTTTCTCGACTTCGGCGAGCGGGGTATTGCCGGTCAGATACAGTGTCATCAGCGGCTGAAAGTCGGTGCCGGCCGGCAAGGCTTGCAAAATTTCGTCCCGATAACGCAGTGCCTGCTCGACGCTGACCACCGGCGGCTTCAGATTCGGCATCACGATCGCGCGAGCGAATTGCCGCGCGGTATGACCCACCACGGTCCGCAAAAGGGCACCGCTACGCAGATGCAGGTGCCAATCGTCGGGCCGGCTTATCGTCAATTTGTCCATTTCCAGCGGGATTTCGATTAAAATGCTGGCAATTCTATCATTGCGGACCTTGAAAACCTCAAGAGCCAACCCAATACACCACCTGTTTTCGATTTTTTGGGAGTAGCTTATGCCTATCTACGAATACCAATGCAATGCTTGCGGTCACGAACACGAAGCGCTGCAAAAACTAGGCGCGGAGCCGTTAGTGATCTGCCCGGCCTGTAACGAAGCCGAGTTGAAAAAGAAAATCTCCGCGGCCGGCTTTCGCTTAAAAGGCGGTGGCTGGTACGAAACCGACTTCAAAAGCGGCAACAAGAAAAACGTTGCCGGCGAAAGCGGCGGCTCCTCTTCAAACAGCTCTTCGAGCGGCGGCTGCGGCGGCAGCTGCGCCTGCCACTAAGGCCGACGCCATTCGCTAAAAACCAGGCGGCAGGCCCCATCTCCGGCTTGCCGCTGTCCATCCGAATCATCCCGATAATCCTTTTTTCCGATCAACCCGAGAACCATTATGCGTAGCCACAAGTGTGGAGAATTGAACACCCAACATTTAGGCCGGACCGTCGCGCTGTGCGGCTGGGTCCATCGCCGCCGCGACCACGGCGGGGTCATTTTTATCGATCTGCGCGACCGCGCCGGTCTAGTACAAGTGGTGTTCGATCCCGACGCGGCCGACAGTTTCTCGATCGCCGAACAGGTGCGTAGCGAATACGTGTTGCGCATCGAAGGCATCGTCCGCGATCGACCGGCCGGCACGCACAACCCGAACATGGCCACCGGCGAGATCGAAGTACTGGGCAAGCATATCGAGGTCTTGAACGAATCGGAAACCCCGCCGTTCCCGCTGGAAAGCGAGATTGAGGTCAACGAGGAGACTCGCCTGCGCTTCCGTTATATCGATCTGCGCCGCACCGCGATGCTGGAAAAAATGAAGGTGCGTCGCGATGTCACCCGTAACCTGCGCCAGTATCTAGACGAGCACGAGTTTTTCGAAATCGAAACGCCTTACTTGACCAAGGCCACGCCGGAAGGCGCGCGCGATTACATCGTACCCAGCCGGACCCACCAAAACTCGTTCTTCGCGCTACCGCAATCGCCGCAGCTCTATAAACAGTTGCTGATGGTGGCCGGCATGGACCGCTATTACCAAGTCGTGCGCTGTTTCCGCGACGAAGACTTGCGCGCCGACCGCCAGCCCGAATTCACCCAATTGGATATCGAAACCTCGTTCATGAACGAGGAAGACATCATGGCGGTGATGGAAGAAATGATCCGCCGCCTGTTCAAGGACATCATCAACGTCGATCTCGGCGACCGATTCCCGGTGATGACTTACGAGGAAGCGATGCGTCGTTACGGTTCGGACCGTCCCGATTTACGGATTCCGCTGGAACTGGTCGACATCGCCGACGAAATGAAAAACGTCGAGTTCAAGGTATTTTCCGGCCCGGCCAACGACCCCAACGGCCGGGTCGTGGCAATGCGCCTGCCGGAAGGCGGCGAACTAAGCCGTAGCGAAATCGATGCGCTGACCAAATTCGTCGGCATATACGGTGCCAAGGGTTTGGCCTACATCAAGGTCAACGATCTGGCGGCCGGCATCGACGGCTTGCAATCGCCTATCGTCAAATTCGCCCCGGCTGAAGTCTGGGCGAGTGTCATGAACAAAGTCGGCGCCCAAAACGGCGACCTGATCTTCTTCGGCGCCGACAAGACCGGCATCGTCAACGAAGCCATGGGCGCGTTGCGCGTCAAACTGGGTCTGGACAGAGGCTTGCTGACCGGCCCCTGGAAACCGCTTTGGGTCGTCGATTTCCCGATGTTTGCCTGGGACGACAAGGCCCAACGCTATACCGCGATCCACCATCCGTTCACCGCCCCCAAATGCGGCATCGACGAACTGAAAGCCGATCCGGGCAAGGCATTGTCCCGCGCTTATGACTTAGTCCTGAACGGCACCGAAGTCGGCGGCGGCTCGATCCGGATCAACCGCACCGCGATGCAACAAACCGTGTTTGATATTTTGAGCATAGGCCACGAAGAAGCCCGCGAAAAATTCGGTTTCCTGCTCGATGCGTTGAAGTACGGCGCGCCGCCGCACGGCGGCATCGCCTTCGGTTTGGACCGCTTGGTAATGCTGATGACCGGCGCAACTTCAATCCGCGACGTCATCGCCTTCCCGAAAACCCAAACGGCGGCCTGCCCGTTATTCAACGCCCCGGCTCAAGTCAGCGAGGAACAACTCAAGGAATTGGGCATCCGCCTGCGCAAACCGGCCGGCAAGGACGAGAAACCGCAAGATTGACCACCGCCATCGCAGGCCCCGCCGGGTTTGCCATCGTGGCGCACCTCTCCGCCGTCAAAATTTGCCGAATATAATTCGGCAAATTTTGCCCGACTTTTTGACCGCAATCTTCTAATTCAGGCCATTGACATCGTATCGACGATGTTGCAACCTGAAGCCGTTATCTTCGATAACAGGACTCGGGAGCGAGTCCTCCGCCGTTCAGGGACTGCTGTCAAACACTCATCTCCGAGAGGCTTGCCATGAATAAAATCACACCTCGTCTGATCCGCGATTTAAACGAAACCTTGCCGGAAGGCACGGAATGCTATTTGTGCGAAGCGGTTAGAAACGCGTTGTTCAATTACCGCAAGGGCCGAGAGCCGTCAAACTACATTAATAAAGAACAAGCCTTACCGATGCTCGCGCAACGATTGGGACGTGGCTTGAAAAACTTCTTTGTCGACGATGTCAGACAAGCGCTGGACGCTTATGAAGACGCCCGCGTGGGCAGAAAATTCAGTTGGCCGACTTAAGCTTCCCGAACGGTGAGTTTCGTCCAACGAAAAGCATCGATTGACGACATGCTCCCCCTTCCGGAGAGGGGGACATCTTAACGATTTTAACAACACGGTTTTCAAGCACACGCTACTGGAAACGCCAGGACTTGCTCAATAGATTCGCAGCCTGTCATTAGCATCAACAATCGATCCAAGCCTAAGGCCACCCCGCTACAATCCGGCAAACCTTCCCGGAGCGCGGCCAAAAAACGCAAGTCCTTGTTTACCCCGGGCAACCCGTGGCTGGAACGATACGCGATCTCCCGATCGAAACGCCGCTCCTGCTCATCGGCATCGGTCAATTCGCAAAATCCGTTGCCAAGTTCGACACCATCGACAAACACCTCGAAGCGTTGGCTAAGCCTGGCATCGTCGGCATCGATCCTGGCCAACGAAGACTGTATCGCCGGATAGCCGTGGATCAGATGCACCCGCTCGCCGATCAATGCCGGCTGAACATAGAGGCTGAAAATAAAATCCAACCACAGCGAATGATCGCCGCCGCACAACTCGGTAGCCTCGAAAGCGCCGCGCGCCGCCGCGAAAGCGCGGTAGCCGGACAGGTCGAAAACCAGGGGATCCAGACCGGTCCGAGCATTAAACACCTCGCGGTAACTGGAACACTCGACCACCAAACCCGGACGGACGACGGAGAACAGCGATAACAGCAATTCGCCCACCTCGGCCATCAGTTGTTTCATATCGAAACCGACCCGATACCACTCCAAAATAGTGAATTCGGGATTGTGATAACGCCCGGCCTCGCTATTCCGAAACGCCTTGCAAATTTGATAGATGGAGCCGCTTCCGGCCGCCAACAAGCGCTTCATCGCAAATTCCGGGGACGTTTGCAAAAACAGATCGCGCGCTTGTGGCGGAAAATCGAATTGGCTATGAAAAAAGTGCAGTTGCGGATCGGTGCCGGTTGCGCCGCACAGCAGCGGCGTTTCCACTTCCAGCACTTGCCGATCGGCAAAAAACCGGCGTATATCGGCCAACATCGCCGCCCTCGCGCGCAGCTGCTCGAGGGGACATGCCGGTCGCCAGGCTTCCGCCACTATTCCTTGACGCGGGAAACGTACTCGCCGGTGCGAGTGTCGACACGTATCACCTCGCCGATTTGCACGAACAAAGGCACCCGCACCACCGCGCCGGTTTCCAGCGTGGCTGGTTTGCCGCCACCACCGGAAGTATCGCCTTTCAAACCCGGGTCGGTTTCAGTAATCGCCAGCTCGACGAAGTTGGGCGGCGTCACCGACAGCGGCGCATCGTTCCATAAGGTCAGGATACACATATCCTGCTCTTTCAGCCATTTCAACGCTTCGCTGACGGCGTTTTTGTCGGCTTGGTATTGCTCGAAGGTATCCGGCACCATGAAGTGCCAGAATTCGCCATCGCTATAGAGGTATTGCATGTCTTTATCGACGACGTCGGCACTCTCCACGGTGTCGCCGGACTTAAAGGTGCGTTCGATGACGCGGCCGGTTTTCAGGTTTCTGATTTTGACCCTGTTAAACGCCTGCCCCTTGCCCGGTTTAACAAATTCGTTTTCGATGATCGAACAAGGGTCGTTGTCGAGCATGATCTTCAAACCGCCCCTGAATTCGTTGGTGCTGTAAATCGCCATTTTTTCCTCGTGAAACAAATAATAGTCCGCCGATTATAATGGATTGGAATTTCAATCGGAAACCGGAGCTCAATTGACACCCAATACCGCCCGTTGGCAACGGTCGCTGGCCGATGCTTTCGATAGCGTCGATGCCTTATTGGCCTACCTGGCATTGACCCCGGACGAACTCCCGATTCTTCGCGACTACCCAGCCTTTCCACTCAGAGTACCGCGCGGATTCGCCGCGCGGATGGAACCGGGCAATCCCAACGATCCGCTGTTGCGCCAAGTGCTTCCGCTTGGCGCCGAATTGCACGCATACCCTGGTTACAGCCGCGACCCGGTCGGCGACTTGCACGCGATCGCCGCCCCCGGCGTCATCCACAAATACGCCGGTAGGGTATTATTGATCGCTACCGGCGCTTGCGCGGTACATTGCCGTTATTGCTTCAGGAGAAATTTTCCGTACGCGGAGCAACAGTTGTCGCGGAGCAAACTGACACTGGCGTTGGATTACATCGCCGAACACCCCGATATACACGAAGTCATTTTGAGCGGCGGCGATCCGCTGTTACTGAGCGACGACAAACTATTCAGTCTGCTGACGGCATTGGCCGGTATCGGTCATATCCGCCGACTAAGAATCCATAGCCGTATCCCGATCGTACTGCCGGAACGCATGACCGATAGGGTATTGAGTCATTTGAGCGGACTGCCCGTTTCGGTCGTTTTGGTGGTGCACGCCAACCACGCCAATGAGCTGAGTTCCGACGTTGGAGCGATTTTTCACCGCTGGCAACGCCGCGGCGTAACACTGCTAAATCAAAGCGTATTGCTGGCCGGGATAAATGATAATGCCGATGCGCTCTGCAATTTGAGTGAAAAGCTATTTGGCTTTGGCGTTTTGCCCTATTATTTACATCTGCTGGATAAAGCCGCCGGCGTTGGCCATTTTGAAGTGGCCGAAGACACGGCCAAACAGCTGCTACACCGAATGCAGCGAACCCTGCCGGGTTATCTGGTTCCGAAACTGGTTAAGGAATGCGCCGGCGAACCCAATAAGACCTCGATTCTTTAAATTGCGCGATCCGCCCGGGCATTTTCTGGCGGTTGAGCCAATTAGAGTCGCGTCAGCGCCAATTTCCGCTTACTCAGCGCCGATATGCAAGAGCCATCCACCAACAATGTCAATCCGGTTCCCAGGCTAGCCCTGATCCTGGTCTGCCTCCTGCTTCTCGGCAATATCGTTTTAACCTTTCTTCACCACTTGCGGACCCCGCATGAACTAACCGGGTTAGGCATCGATGTCGCGCTACCCGGCGTGGCGATTCTGTTGTTATTGATACTGATGCTGAAAGACGACAGGCGCCACGGACTTCAGGCTGGCTACGACATTCAGGATGTTTTAAGCCACACGCTGGTTGTTGTCGATACCCACGGCATTATCCGTTCCGTCAACAAATCCGCCGCCACGGCCGTCAACTTGCCGATGGAAGAACTGATAGACCGACCGGTGCATGAACTTTTCCATCCGGCCCAATTCAGCGAGAGCACCTGTCCTATTTGCCGGAGCATCCGGGCCGGCCAGGAGATGCCCGCCACCGACTTCCGATACGCCAACGGCCATTGGCAAGAAATTTCGCTGATTCGACTGCCGAGACCGGCTTATCCTCGATTGCTGCAACTCCATATCGACATCAGTTCGCGCAAGCAGGTCGAAGAGCAATTGGCCCTCGTAATTGACGGAGCCGAGCTGGGTTATTGGGATTGGGACTACCTGACCGGCAAACATTCGGTGAACCAGCGCTGGCTGGACATGCTGGGACTGAGCGCCGCGGACCTCGACCACTATATCTCCGACTGGACAAACCGGCTCCATCCCGACGACCGCGAACGCGTCAACCGCGTCATTGCCCAACATATCGATTCGGGCGAAGCCTACGTGGTCGAATTCAGAATGCAACACCGGCTCGGGCACTGGGTTTGGATTCAAGGGTCGGGCGCGGTCGTCGCGCGCGACCCGGCGACCGGCAAACCCACCCGCTTGTGCGGCACGCATCAAAACATCAGTGCCCGCAAGCAATCGGAGAGCAACCTGCAGGCGGCCTACCAAATCATCAGCCACAGCGCGGCGGTGGTGATGAAATGGAATAACGCGGAAGGCATGCCTATCGAATTCGCAACCGACAACGCCCGCCAATTGTTCGGCTACAGCGCCGAGCAACTGGCGACCGGCGACATTTTTTATATGAACTTGATTCATCCGGACGATTTGGACGGCTACGTTCGAGAAATCGGCGGTTGTAGTAGCGATTCAAGCTGTCGGGAAGTTGTCCATCAGCCGTATCGGATCATCGCCAGAAACGGCGGCGTCAAATGGGTGCAAGACCGTAAGGTCTTGACCCGCAACGAGTATGGGCGCGTCGTCGACTACCAGGGCTTGGTAACCGATGTCACCCAACAACGCCAACAAAGCAGTGCGATCCGGAACATCATCTCCAGCTCCGCGCAGCATGCCGGCGGCTCGATGCTGGATAACTTGGCCCTACTGGCACTGGAAACGCTGGGTGCAGATTACGCACTAATCGTGGAACAGTGGGAACTTGGTCGAGCCCGTAGTTTGTCATTGCGAACCAAGGGTCAAGTGGTCGAAAACCTCGATCTGGATCCACGCGACTTTCCGAGCCCCGACCTGCAAAACGGCACCCCCTGTTGCTACACGCAAGCGGTCACGGACCATTTTCCCAAATCCGCATGGTTACGCGACCGTGGTATCGTCGGTTATTTGGCGATTCCACTGCTGGACAATCAGCAACAAGGCTTCGGATTCGTCGCAATCGCCTATTGTCGTCCCATTCCGGATGCCAGTCCGGCGCGCGACATATTGACGCTATTCGCGGTACAAATCAGCGCGGAGTTGGAGCGTAGCCGAGCCATAGCCGCGCTCAAGGATCAAAAACAGCGCCTGATGGACGCGCAAGCGCTTTCCCACATCGGCGACTGGTGCTGGCATTTGCAGGATCAACACTTTAGTTGGTCGGACGAAATGTACCGGATCACCGGCACCGGCAAGACCGGATTCATTCCCAACTATGCCAACGTCTGCGGGCAACTGGTGCATCCGGACGATTTGGCTCTGTTCAAGACCGCGATGGAGCACCCCGAGGCCGAAAATGGCATCGATTTTCGCCATCGCATCGTGCTCGGCGACGGACAAATCCGTCACGTCCATCAACGAGGAAAGCCGATACTCGCCGCCGACGGCAGCTGCATCGCGGTCCAAGGCACCATGCAGGACATCACCGACAGGCTGCGGACGGAGCAGCGCCTGTTGGAAGCCAAACATCAGGCGGAACAGGCGACCAAGGTCAAATCCGAGTTTCTGGCCAACATGAGCCATGAAATCCGCACCCCTATGAACGCCATCATCGGCTTGGTCGAGCTTTGCCTGAACAGCGCCGTGACCGCCAAGCAACGCGATTATCTCGAACGCGTGGAAACCGCGGCGCGTTCTCTGATGACCATCATTGACGACATTTTGGATTTTTCCAAAATGGAAGCCGGCAAAATGCATCTGGAATCGCTGCCGTTTTTATTGGAAGAAATGCTGGATCACGTGTTTTCCACGATGTCGGAACTGAGCGCGCGCAAAGGGATCGGGTTGATTCGACCCGATCTGGCGGGCACCAATTACGCGGTCGTCGGCGATCCGCAACGGCTCAGGCAAATTTTCATCAATTTGATCGGCAATGCCATCAAATTTACCGATCGCGGCGAAGTGCGCGTCACTCTCACCGAAATCAGCCGCAGCGCCCAACACGTCTGCCTGCAATTCAGCATTATCGATACCGGCATCGGCATGAACCAGGACCTTCAGTCCAAATTGTTTCAGGCCTTCAGCCAAGGGGATAGCAGCGTCACTCGCCACTACGGCGGTACCGGTCTTGGCCTGATCATTTCCAAACAACTGGTTGAGCAAATGGGCGGATCGATCAGTGTCAGCAGTCAAGAGAATCGGGGCTCGACCTTTACCTTCACCGTCAATCTAGGCCTCACCAATCTGGCATCGATACGCTTGGCCCAACACCAACAGCAAAACCCGGTCGACACCAGCAAGCTGCAATACATTCGCGGCGCACGCGTTCTGTTAGTGGAAGACAACGAGGTCAACCGCATCGTCGCGATCGAATTGCTGGAACAAGCCCACCTAAGTGTCGATATTGCCGAACACGGCGAAATTGCCCTCGCCAGACTAAGCCGGCAAACCTATGATTGCGTGCTGATGGATATTCAAATGCCCGTGCTGGACGGCTACGAAACGACCCGTCAGTTACGCAAACTACCCGGTTGCCAAACGCTGCCGGTCATCGCGATGACAGCCAACGCAATGAGTGATGACCGCAATAAATGTTTGCAAGCGGATATGGACGATTTCATCAGCAAACCGATCCTGCCCGAGACGTTGTATGCGATGTTGGTAAAGTGGATTCCGCCGCGCCACAACGAATCGACCGAGCCTCCCTCCGCGTCGGAAGCAGCCTTGATTCCCTATCTTTATGGCATCGATAGTGCGACCGGCCTGTTGCATACCGCCGGCAACCATGCCGTATACCGGAAAGTGCTACAGAAATTCGCCGAGAATCATGCCGATACCATGCTGGAAATTGCCCATGCCTTCTCCGCCAACGACTACGACAAGGCCTACCAACTGGTTCATACTCTGAAAGGCCTGGTCGGTTCACTGGGCGCTCTGCAACTGCAAAGCCAATTGGTCCGCCTGGAGGAATCGCTGAAGGATCACAAGCTCGATATTGCCCACGTACCGAATATCGACAGCAATATCGCGACGATCACATTGGAAATGGCCAAGCTCATCAACAGCATCAAGATGACCCTCCCCCAGGAAACTACAAAGGACGTCGTACCCTCGCCGCTGTCGTCGCTGGAAATCCGTCAACAACTGGCGATCCTGATCAATAAACTGCAGGTATTCGATTCGGACGCCGATCAGCAACTGGACCATATCTTGGCGCACATTGACGATAGAAATTTGCTCTCGGCGCTATTGCCGATCAAAAAGCAAATCGCCAATTACCAATTCGTCGACGCGACGCAGGCGCTAAACCATCTTCTCGACCACGGGATTTAAGTTCATGGAAAACATCACTCAACACCGAATCCTGGCAGTGGACGATAGCCCGGAAAATCTCGATCTGATAAAGAACATCCTGGAACCGCACTATCAAGTCAAAGTCGCCGTGCGGGGGGAGTTGGCATTGCAAATCGCCCATACTCAGGACCTTGATTTGATCTTGTTGGACATCATGCTCGACGACATGGACGGTTACGAAATCTGCAAACGCCTAAAATCTCACGACAAAACCCGTAATATTCCGATTATTTTTTTAACCGCCAAACGTTCCGAAGAAGACGAAGTCCATGGCTTTCGGATCGGCGGCAACGATTACATTACCAAGCCTTTTTCGCCATCGATCGTCCTGGCGCGGGTCAAAACCCAAATTCAGTTGAAAACCAAATCCGATTTATTGGAAAAACTGGCGTCCTTGGACGGTTTGACCGAAATCCCCAATCGGCGCGCTTTCGATGCCGCGCTGGAACGCCAATGGAATCAGAGCAAACGTAACGGCATGCCATTGTCTCTGTTGATTGCCGACATCGACCATTTCAAGCAATTCAACGATTATTACGGGCATCCGCTCGGCGACGAATGTCTGAAAAAAGTTTCCGCGTCATTGCGGACAACCACCCATAGACCCGAGGATTTGGTAGCCAGACTGGGGGGCGAGGAATTTGCCGTATTGTTACCAAACACCGACTCCATCGGAGCGATGATGCGGGCCGATCAGTATCGCGAAGCCGTCGAAAATTTGAAGACTCCGCATATCCTTAACGAACCCTATCGCCTGGTAACCATTTCAATCGGCGTCGCCACCCTGCAACCGCGCGCGCGCGACGACGTTTCCGCATTGCTTCGGGCGGCCGACAACGCGTTATATCAGGCGAAGCACCAAGGCCGCAATCGAGTCTGCGGTCACAATAATGGGACATTCGACGCGCCGAACGGCGACCCGGCACTTGGTCCCGAACAAAAACGACTATAATCGCGCGGTCGTCTGTCTCCGGTTTCATCATGCACCTCTACCTCGATTTCAACGCTTCGTATTTCGCCGCCTTTGTCATGGGATTACTCAGCAGCCTGCATTGTATCGGCATGTGCGGCTCGATCATCGGTTCGTTGACTTACAGCCTGAAACCCGAATTGCGTAACGACAAACTCAAATTGTTCAGCATCGTCCTGAACTACAACCTTGGCCGAGTGTTCAGTTACGCCGTGGCGGGCGCGCTGGCCGGCATGCTCGAGGCCTTTCTGAGCCTGCCTTTGAGCCAAGGCGATGCGCATCGGGTATTGCAATTGTTGTCGGCAATCATCATGGCCGGCGCCGGCCTTTACATAGCCGGCTGGTTCCCCCGCTTCGCCTATATCGAAAAAATGGGCTCCCGCCTTTGGAAACTGATAGAACCTTTCGGCCGCCGCTTAATCCCGGTGAAAAACCGCACGCAAGCCTTCCTGTTCGGGATGGTCTGGGGCTGGCTGCCGTGTGGCTTGATATACACGGCACTGACTCTGGCCGCGACGACCGGGAATGTTGTCCATAGTTCCTTGACTATGCTGACTTTCGGTCTAGGGACTTTACCTGCGGTGATGGGTGTCGGTATAATGACGACGCTCTTAACAAGGCTTTACAAATCCCGACAACTAAAATACATCGCGGGCGCCTTGTTTATCATCTTCGCACTGTTGGCGGCCTTCCCCTGGCTAAATCCAATGCGGGTTGAACATATAACGACGTTTTGAGAGGTTAGCAGTGGATAATTTCGATCCTATTATTGGTCAATCTCCGGCTATCGAGGCGCTGATCCGAAGCGCGCGCATCGTGGCGGCAACCGACGTAACCGTTCTAATCAAAGGCGAGACCGGCACCGGTAAGGAAGTACTTGCCACCGCCATCCAGAAAGAAAGCCCCAGATCCCATAAACCCTTCATCACGCTCAATTGCGCGGCCTTGCCGGAAGGCTTGGTGGAATCCGAAATCTTCGGCCACAAAAAAGGTGCGTTTACCGGCGCGGTGGGGGACAAACAAGGTCTGTTTCAAGCGGCCGACGGCGGCACGTTGTTTCTCGACGAAATCAACTCCCTCCCATTCTCAATTCAGTCAAAATTGTTGCGTTTCCTGGAATCCGGCGAATGTCTTCCAGTCGGCGGCACCAAACCGTATAAAGTCAACGTCCGCGTCATCGCTGCTTCCAACGCCGATCTGAGCAAACTGATAGAGATTGGTGAATTCCGGCAAGACTTGTATTTCCGCCTGAACGTCGTTCCGCTCGAGATTCCGGCGCTTCATCAGCGTACCGACGACCTCGAGCTTCTAGCCAATCACTTCTTCACCCATTTCTCGGCGGCCCACAGTCTGGAACCGCCAACCTTCAGTCGCCACGCGTTAAGAACCTTGAAATCCTATAAGTGGCCGGGTAACGTGCGCGAGCTACGCAACCTGTGCGAGCGCCTGAGCATTTTGTTGTCCGGCAAGGTCATCGAACCGGAAAACCTGCCCCACGAATTCAACCGCGGCCCCGCCAACCCAAGTTCAGCATTTACCTTACCCGAACTTGGCCTGCAATTGGACGCATTGGAAGCGGACATGATTTTGCAGGCACTGCGTAGAACCAAGGGCAATCGCAGTAAATCGGCAAGGCTGCTGGGCATTTCCCGCGACACATTGCTTTACAGGATTCAAAAACACGGGTTGGCAACCCATTAAGCGCCTCGCTTGATTTAGCCGGCAAATTGACAAGGCCGAATCGCTTCTCCGGCGGTTCGGCTTTTTTCATGCCCAAACTTCTGAAACGCCTGCCTCGCCAGACCGATTTAAAGCTTGCGTATCCATTGCACCGTGACGTTGTCGCTATGGCCTTGCGCACGCAACACCGCCATTTTTGCCATTTTCTGCAGCTCCGGTTTACCGCTGTCCGCTTGCGACAGGGTCAGCATTTCCTGCTCCTTGACGAATTCCCAAAAGCCGTCGCTACACAGCAGGAACGTCTCCCCTTCCAGCATCGGCGGGCAACGCACCACGTCGACTTGCGCCGGCATCAGCACATTGATACTGCGCGTCAATTTGTGCTGGTCGGGATGCGCGCCCATTTCCCATTCGCTGATTTTGCCCTCGTCGTATAGCTGCTGAGGTACCGAATGATCCTTGGTACGCCAAAGTACTCGTTCGGGATTGATTCGGTAAATCCGCGAATCCCCGCAATGCGCGGTGATCGCTTGACGCGGGTCCAGATACAAAATGGCACAGGTAGTATGGGCGTTACTACCGTCGGGATCGCCGGCGAACAACTCGCGCATTTTACCTATCGTATCGGCAATCCAGGCCTGCACGGCCGGCTCACCGCGCAGATGAATCTGCGGCTGGTATTTGTCGGCCAGCGCCACCAGCAAACGGCAAAAAAACTGCGACGCCTTTTCGCCGGCATGGTGCCCGCCCAAGCCATCGGCTACCACGAATACCGCGTAGTCGGCGCAAACCCGGTGCGCCATGCAATCCTGATTGACGTCGCGATTGCCGATCGCGGTCAATTGATAAAACTCCAGCTCGGTCAGCATTGGGCTAAATTCGGGCGCGGGCCTCCCGCATGACCCGCTTCATGTCGCCGACCGCTTGCGCCAACCCGCCAAATAATGCCTGGGCAATCAAGGCATGCCCGATATTCAACTCGACGATGGTCGGAATTCGGCAAATCGCCTCAACGTTATTCAATGTCAAGCCGTGGCCGGCATTGACTTGCAAGCCCGCGCGATGGGCGTACTCCGCCGCGATCCTGATCCGCTCCAACTCTGCCAGCCGACTTTCACGGCTCGCGGCATCGGCATAGCGCCCGGTGTGCAACTCGACGACAGGCGCGCCGACCTCCACAGCCGCGTCAATCTGCGCCAGCTCGGGATCAATGAATAGCGAGACCTCCACATCGACATCGGCCAAGCGCCGACAGGCCTCTCGCATCCGCGCCAAGGCTCCCGCGACGTCCAGACCGCCTTCGGTCGTCAATTCCTCGCGACGTTCCGGCACCAAACAACACGCTTGAGGCCGCACCCGGCACGCGACATCCAGCATCGCATCGGTTACCGCCATCTCCAGATTCAACTTGGTTTGCAACACCTGCTTCAGCAAGTCGATATCTCTATCCTGAATATGCCGTCTATCCTCGCGCAAGTGGGCGGTGATTCCGTCGGCACCGGCCTGCTCGGCCAGCAAGGCCGCATGCACCGGGTCCGGATAGCGAGTGCCGCGAGCTTGGCGCACCGTGGCAACATGATCGATATTGACGCCCAAAAGTATCGGTTGTTTAGTCATTCGCTGGAGTGTCCCATCCTGTCGTAATTTTGTTCATAAATGCTTCAACATCGTCGCCAGCACTTCGCGACTCTTCAACGGCCGCCCTTGCAGATGGACGTCCACTTGCTGACGCAGTATCCCCTTGGCTTCGGCCGCCATGCTGTCTTCGAGTCGGTCTCGCGCGGCCAAGGCTAGCAAGGTTGTTCCGTTTACCCCACCACTATCGCGCACCCAGCCCTGATCCGCGCGATAGCCGTAACGCCCGTTTGGCGAGATTGGCACGCCATCCGCCGCGACAGTCAATTCGACTTCATAGCCGGTTTCCCTCAGCAAGTCCAATTCGAAATAGCGTAAGGTTTGTTCGATACCGCCACCCGACGCCAAATCCCGCAATGCCGCGCGGTAAACCTCAAATACTGCCGGGTGGGGGTCGTGCCGGTGCAGAAACAATTGGACCAGTTCATTCAGATAAAAGCCGCAATACAAGGCCAAGCGTTCGAGAGGATACTGGCGGACGAATTCGCTAGCCGTCAGGGTTTTCAATTCGCCACGATCGGAAAACGACAATTTCAACGCCGTGAACGGCAACAATACGCCGGCGGATTTGGATTTTTGCTTACGAACGCCTTTCGCCAACATCGACACGATGCCATAGTCGCGGGTGAAAACCTCGAGCAGCAGACTGGTTTCCCGATACGGCCGGTGTTGCAGGATATAAGCCGGCTGCAAATAAACCGTCGACTCCGACATCAATCCGCGCTGTCGAGGAATCCCAAACTTTGCAAGGCTCGTTCGCTATCCGACCAGCCTTTTTTGACTTTGACCCAAAGCTGCAAAAACACTTTTTGGTCTATCAGTTTTTCTATGTCCACACGGGCTTCGGTACCGATTTTCTTCAGGTTTTCGCCCTGTTTTCCGATGACGATACTCTTTTGGCTGCTGCGCTCGACCCAGATATTGGCGTAAATCTTGGTCAGACTGGGATGTTCTTCGTATAACTCGATTTCAACGGTCAAGGCATACGGCAATTCGTCACCCAATCGGCGCGTCAATTTCTCGCGAATGATCTCGGCGGCAAAAAATCTCTCGGAGCGGTCGGTGATTTGGTCTTCCGGAAAGATCGGCTCGGCCTCCGGCAACAAAGCCATAATTTGGCGTTCCAACTCGCCGAGGTTCGTGCTTTTCAGCGCCGACACCGGCACGATGTGCTTGAACGGAAATTTTTTGGCCGCCTCGTTAAAGAATGCCAATGCGGCCTGCTTATCCTTGACCTTGTCAATCTTATTCACGACCAAAATTACCGGCAGACCGGCCTGCTCCAATTTTTTGAAGATTTGCTCGTCGTACTCGTGCCAATACAAACCGTCCAACAGCCATAACACCAAATCGACACCCAGTAAGGAGCTGTCGGCGGTTTTATTCAAATAGCGGTTCAGAACTTTTTTTTCATCCCGGTGCATGCCCGGCGTATCGACAAAAATCGCCTGCCCGGCGTCGGTGGTCTTGATACCGACGATGCGATGACGCGTGGTTTGAGGTTTGCGTGAGGTGATGCTGAGCTTTTGCCCCAGCAAGTGATTCATTAGCGTGGATTTGCCGACATTCGGCCTACCGATTAACGCGACATGTCCGCAATTCATTTGTCTGTATTCAAAAGTAAATTCAACATCTTCTCGGCGGCGGCCTGTTCGGCTTTCTTCCGGGAAATGCCGCTAGCCTGGGAAACCTGATCGGTGGCGGCCACTTTACACCTAACCTCGAAAGTTTGCGCATGGTCGACGCCGGACATCGCGACCAATTCATATATCGGCAGCGGTTTGCGCTTGGCTTGCATCAACTCCTGTAAACGGGTTTTAGGATCCTTGACCCAATCGTCGGCTTTCAGCTCGGCCAATTTGCCGGCAAACAATTCCAATATCCAGTTCCGACAGGCCTCAACCCCCTGGTCCTCGACCAAGGCTCCCATAATCGCTTCCAGCGCGTCGGACAAAATCGAATCGCGGCGAAAACCGCCGCTTTTCAGTTCGCCGGACCCCAGGATCAAATACTCGCCGAGATTATGCTGGCGAGCCAATTCAGCCAGCGAATTTTGATTGACCAAGCTGGCGCGCAAGCGACTTAATACGCCTTCGCCTGCCTCGGGAAACGATTCGTACAGCTTTTGCGCGATGACGAAACCGAGCACCGAGTCGCCCAAGTATTCCAGACGCTCGTTATTCTTGGCACCAACGCTACGATGCGTCAGGGCCACCGTCAGCAATCCGGGATCGTGGAAGGTCAGCCCCAACTTTTTAGCAAGTAATTCCGGCTTTTTTATCACTTGTTCCCAGCTTCGAATCCTTCGTGAAACTCCACCAGCACGCTTAAATTCCCGAAGATGGGCTCCACCCGCTCGTAATCGATCTCGACGCTGACGTAACCGGGCTGAGCAACGATTTTCACATCTTCCGGCTTCACATATTCGACGTAGTTCAAATCGAAACGCTTTTCCAGACTGGACTTGATTTCGGCCTTGGACTTGCTGGCGATGTCGGTGGTCGCTTCCACGGCCTTCAGCGCGTTCAGCACCCGACTATGATTGATATAAATCGGCGCGATCTTCAGCACCAACAGCGTAAAGAACGCGATCAGACCCAGAATAAAGACAATGGAAATAAACGTCAGCCCGCGCTGATGCTTGATCGATCTCGGCATAGGATATTCCCCCCTAACGCATTAAATAGGACTCGACCACCGGTCAACTCAGCGAAGCCGAGTACCGAGCCGATCGAAGGCAACGCCCTTGTTTTCCCAATCCCAATTCATCCAGATAAAAAACGCCTTACCGACTAAGTTAGCTTCGGGCACGAATCCCCAATAGCGGCTGTCGTTACTGTTGTCGCGATTGTCGCCCATCACGAAATAGTGCCCTTCCGGCACGACGAACACATCCTGCACCGTCGACATCCCGCGGCTGATCAAAATCGAGTGCTCGACACCCATTAGATCCTCTTCCAGGCGCTCCGCTCCGCTCATACTGGCGCCTTGACCGACGCCCTGATAACGCCCCAGCGAGACTTGCTTGATTGGTTGACCGTTAACGTAAATCACTTTTTCGAAATAACCGATGCGGTCGCCCGGCAAGCCGATGACCCGCTTGATGTAATCCACCGATGGTTGTTTCGGGAAACGGAACACCACGATGTCACCACGCTTGGGTTCGTTCATTTCGATGATTTTTTTATTGATCACCGGTAAGCGCACACCATAGGTAAATTTGTTCACCAAAATGAAATCGCCAACCAGCAAGGTCGGCATCATCGAGCCGGACGGAATCCGGAACGGCTCGAACAAGAACGAACGCAACAGCAACACGATCAACACGACCGGGAAAAACGACCGGGCGTATTCCACCAAAACCGGCTCTTTCTCAATCGGATAGGGCTGTTGAGTCTGGCGCAGATACAGCCAATATCCGCCCCAAATCACGCCGGTGACAAAGGTTGCCGCCACCAGAAAAAAGGAAAAATCGTAATCCATGTCAATAAACCGTCATTATTCTTTGTTGACCTGCAACACCGCCAGAAAGGCTTCCTGCGGAATCTCGATACTACCCACCTGCTTCATCCGCTTTTTGCCGGCCTTTTGTTTTTCCAACAGCTTTTTCTTACGGGTGATGTCGCCGCCGTAGCACTTGGCGGTCACGTTCTTGCGCATCGCCTTCACCGTGGAGCGGGCGATGACTTTGGAACCGATCGCGGCCTGGATCGCCACTTCGTACATCTGGCGCGGAATCAGGTCCTTCATTTTTTCGACCAGATCGCGGCCCCGATTCTGAGCCTGATCGCGGTGGACGATAATCGACAAGGCATCGACTTTATCGGCGTTAATCAACACATCCAATTTCACCAGCGGTGCCGGCTCGAAACGCACGAACTCGTAATCGAACGAGGCATAACCGCGACTGACCGATTTCAAGCGATCAAAGAAATCCAGCACCACTTCGCTCATCGGCAGTTCGTAATTCAAACTTACTTGGCCGCCAACGTATTGCATATTCTTCTGGACGCCGCGCTTTTCGATACACAGATTGATCACGCTGCCCAGATAGGCTTGCGGCACCAGTATGTTCGCCAGGATAATCGGTTCGCGCACTTCGGTGATGGTGCCCGGATCGGGCAACTTGGCCGGATTGTCCACCATCAGCACTTCGCCATTGTGGGTTTCGACCTCGTAAACCACGGTCGGCGCGGTCGTGATCAAATCGATGTCGTATTCGCGCTCCAAGCGCTCCTGGACGATTTCCATATGCAGCATACCCAGGAAACCGCAGCGAAATCCGAAGCCCAAGGCTTGCGAGGTCTCCGGCTCGAAATTCAAAGCGGAGTCGTTCAGGCGCAACTTATCCAGCGCCTCCCGCATCGCGCCGAAATCGTCGGAACTAACCGGGTATAAACCGGCGAATACCCTGGGTTGGACTTTTTCGAAACCGGGCAAGGCTTCGGCCGCGGGATTGTCGGTGCCGGTAATAGTATCGCCGACCGGCGCACCGAAGATATCCTTGATGCCCGCCACGACGAAGCCGACTTCCCCGGTCCGCAAATCCTGCTTTTCCAGCTGTTTGGGAGTAAACACGCCGAGCTTTTCCGCCAGATAAGACTTGCCGGTCGACATCACCGTGATCTTTTGTTTACGGCGCAGACTGCCGTTGACGATACGCACCAACGACACCACCCCCAAATAGTTGTCGAACCAGGAGTCGATGATCAAGGCTTGTAACGGCCCTGCTTCGTTGCCGCTGGGCGGCGGAATCTTGTGAATCAGCTGCTCCAGCACCGACTCGACATTCAGACCGGTTTTGGCGCTGATCCGGCAAGCCTCGTCGGCCGGAATGCCGATGACATCCTCGATCTCCGTCATCACCCGCTCGGGTTCCGCCGACGGCAAATCGATTTTGTTCAGCACCGGCACGACCTCGAGGCCCTGTTCGATCGCGGTATAGCAATTGGCGACGCTTTGCGCTTCGACCCCCTGGGCGGCGTCCACGACCAACAGCGCGCCCTCGCAAGCGGCCAGCGAACGGGAAACCTCGTAGGAAAAATCCACGTGGCCGGGCGTGTCGATGAAATTCAGTTGGTAGGTTTCGCCGTCGCCGGCTTGGTAATCCAACGTGACGCTTTGCGCCTTGATCGTGATGCCGCGTTCGCGTTCCAGATCCATTGAATCGAGCACCTGCGACTCCATCTCCCGGTCGCTCAACCCACCGCAAATCTGGATGAAGCGATCCGCCAACGTCGATTTACCGTGATCGATATGGGCGATGATGGAGAAATTTCGAATATGTTTCTGGTCCACTGAGTCAGGTGATTTCGGTTTAATTATTTCGGTTAAAGAGCAGGCCGCGATCGCCGCGGCGGTAGGGGCGTTCAGCCGGCCTTGACCATCCGTTGCCGGAAATGATCGACCGTTTCGGCGGTCAGCGGTTGGCGCTGATTGTCCCAAACCACGCCGTCCAGTTCGTCGGCCAAGGTATCAATCGTTTCCATGAAGTCGTCGAAAACCGCCAGCGGTGCCTCGACCTCGCGCGGCTGCATGAAGAACACGATACCGGGGCAATAAAAGTTCTCCAGATCATCGTCGGGGAACGTACCGGGATCGACCATGCTGGCCACCGCGAAATCCACCATCCGGTTTTTATCGACGCGCTCGAAAACCTTGACGCTCCCGTATTTCAAACCGACGCGCTCGAAAGCCTCGAACAAATCCTCGCCCTTGAAGCCCTCGTCGGCGCGCGCGACGATGCTGAATTCGATCAGCGCCGGCAATTCGGCTCGCTTCACCGCGGGTTGCGGTTTTACGCTCGGCTCCGGCCGCGGCGCGACCCCGCCCTGCTTGGGGCTAGGCTGAATCGCCCTATCGTCGAGTAAGGCATCGCCATCGACCAAATCTTCGCCGACCCGAAATAAGTCCATCTCGTCTTCATCGGCCTCGACCTCAAATTCGTCGTCTCTTTCGTCGTAGCGATCGTCGTCGTAGTAATCGTCGGCCGCGCGTTTATCGCGCAAGCCCTTGATAAAATGCCACAACACCATGCCGATCATCACCAGCACGCCGATCAAAATAATCACGACTCTGAGTAGTTCTTTGTCCATTAGCTTTCCGCCATGCTTACCGCTTCATCGATGTCTACTGCCACTAAACGGGACACGCCCGGTTCCTTCATGGTAACACCTGCCAGATGTTTTGCAATTTCCATCGTGACTTTGTTGTGTGAAATATACAAAAATTGGACCGTAGACGACATGTCCTCGACCATCTTGGAAAAGCGCACCACGTTGGCGTCGTCCAACGGCGCATCGACCTCGTCCAGCAAGCAGAACGGCGCTGGATTCAGATCGAAGATCGAGAACACCAGCGCCACCGCGGTCAGCGCCTTTTCCCCGCCGGACAACAAATGTATCGAACTGTTGCGCTTACCGGGCGGCCGGGCGATGATGTTGACGCCCGCCTCCAACACATCATCCTCGGTCAATTCCAGATACGCCTGGCCGCCGCCGAACAGACGCGGAAACTTTTCCTTCAGGCCGTCGTTGATCTTGTCGAAGGTTTCCTTGAAGCGCTGGCGACTCTCGCGGTCGATCTTGCTGATCGCCTGATCCAGCGTGTTTAACGCATCAACCAAGTCGTCGTGCTGCTCGTTCAAAAACTTCATTCGTTCGGATTGGGTTTTGTATTCCTCGATCGCGGTCAGATTGATCGAACCCAAACGCTCGATTTGTTCGGCGAGGTCGTCAACCTGGCACTTCCATTCATTCTCGCTGGCGCCTTCGGGCACCTCTTTCAAAACAACTTCCGGATCGGCATCGACTTCGGCCAGTTGTTCGGCGACGGTCTGCTGCCTGACCTTGCTGTCCTGTTGCTCGAAGCGCACCTTGTCCAAGGCTTCTTTCTGCTTTTCCAACTCCCGCTGGTTCCGGGAATATTGCTCGGCCAATTCACCGACGCTTTGCTCGCTGGCTTGCTGCGCCTGGCGTTCGGATTGCAGCACCTCTTCGATTTCGCGCTTGCGCTCCAACAATTCCTCGAGTTGCATTTTTTCGTCGTCCATTGGCGCCAACGCGAACCGCAGTTTATTTTCCAGTTCGGCGATCCGGTCGGCGGCTTGGCGATGCTGCGATTGTAAACGCTCGATTTGCTTGACGGTCAGCACTTCGGACGACTTCATCGATTCGATTTGCGCATGCAGGCGCTGCAGATGCTGGCGCGCCTCGCCGACCGAGGCGTCGGTATTTTGTTGCTGGGCCTGAATTTGCTGGTTCAACGCTTCCAGTTGCGCTTTCTTATCGCCCAAATCGCCCAGCGCCTGCTCGGCATCCTGTTTAATCAGCTCCGCTTCGGAAATACTTTCGACAATTTCGCCCAAATGCCCACTCAGCTCTTCAATTTCATGATCGAGCTGGGCAACGCGGCGTTGCTGCTGTTCCAGACGAGCTGATTGAGCGCTGAACTCGGCGCTCTTGGCCGAATGTTCCGCACCCAGCAATTTATCTTTTTGTTGATATTGTTCGCGATTGGCCTCGGCGGCCTTCAACGCTTGCTCGCAATATTCCAGTTGCTGCTCGTCCTCGGCAATCGCCGCCTGCAACTCGCCCTGACGCTGCTTTAGCTCGCGCAGCTCTTTTTCGCGGTGCAACACGCCGGTCTTGCTGTCGCTGCCCCGGCTGATCTTGATCCAGTCCCGGCCCAACCAAGTGCCGTCCGCCAATACCACCGACTCATGCGGCTGCAAGACCATTTGCCGGGCTTGCGTCATCGAATCGGCGCAATAGATGCCGCTCAGCAAACTGTCCAAGCGCCAGCGGCTGCGCACCTTGCTCGCCAGCGCGTTTGCAGCCGCCACCGATGCCTCGGGGTGAGTTTCGAACACCATCAGCGATTGCTTGCTCAATTCCCGCAACTCGCCGAGGATCGCGTCGGCGCTGTCCACGCAAATCGCTTCCAGATAACTACCCAGCACGGTTTCGACCGCCGTTTCCCAACCCTCGTCGGCTTCGAGAAACTCGGCCAAGCGCGGTTGTTGCTCCAAACCCACTTGTTCCAACCAAACCGCCAGGTCTTTTTTGTCCTTGCCCATCGCGTGTTGCTGCAGCAACTCCAGCGAGCTGATCTTGCCGTTGACTTTCTGCAACTCGGCGCGACCGGCGTGCAAGCTATCGTGCAATTGCTTAATCTCCGGGCGCAGTTCGGCAATGCGCTGCAACACCGCTTCCAGTTGCCGCTGTAACTGTTCGCGTTCGGTCTCTATCAGTTCGATACTGCTATCCAGTGTGTCCAAAGCCAGTTGCAACTGGGAATCGGCCAAATCACCACGCTCACCGCGCAACTTATCCAGTCTGGCTTGCAACTGGCGATTCTGATTTTCTAACTGCACCAATTTGGTCCGCTGGACTTCGGCCTGCTCGCGATAGCCCGCGTTCTCGGCCAAAAACTCTTCCCAGCGCAGCTGCCATTGCTGTTTCTGCAGATGCGCGTCCTGCTGAATGCCCAGCAAATCTTCCTCGCGCTCCTTGGCAACGATCATCGTCTCCTCGGCTTCCAGCAAGGTTTGACGGATTTCCTCCAGTTGCTGTCTATCCTGTTCGCATTCGATATTGGCGTGTTCGGCTTGTTGCTTCAAACGCTCGATTTCAATCAAGGTTTCTTCGTGGCTTTTTTGATTGTGCTTGATCGCCTGTTCCAGCCGGCTGACTTCAGCCACAACGGCGGTATATTCGGCCTGAGTTGTATCCAGATGTTGCTGCTGAGCCTTTTGCTCGCCGCGTTTTAGCTCCATCGCCTTTTCGGTATCGCGCAGCAACACGAACAGCCGGTTATGCTCCTCGGCGATGGTCTGCAATTTGGCTTCGAGTTGCTGGGCGTTGCGCTGAAAATTTTGCCAGCGCATCGCCAGCAATTCCTGTTTGTAGCGGCGCTCCTGCTTTTTCAACTCGGTGTACTTCTCGGCCTTCTCCGCCTGCTTGGCCAGATTCTTGATCTGCTTGTCGACTTCGTCGCGCAAATCGTTCAGGCGCTCCAGATTCTCGCGAGTGTGGCGCATCCGGGTTTCGGTTTCGGAACGCCTTTCCTTATATTTGGAAACGCCGGCGGCTTCCTCGATATGCAATTTCAGATCTTCCGGCTTGGCCTCGACCATCCGCGAGATCGTACCCTGTTCGATGATCGCGTAACTGCGCGAGCCCAGACCGGTGCCTAAAAACAAATCGGTGATGTCCTTGCGCCGGCATTTGCTGCCGTTCAACATGAATTGCGACTGGCCGTCGCGACTCACTTGGCGCTTGATCGAAATTGTCGCATATTGCGAATACTCGCCGCCGGCCTTGCCTTCGGCATTGTCGAACACCAATTCCACCGACGCCATGCTGACCGGCTTGCGGCCGGACGATCCGTTGAAAATCACGTCGGCCATATTGCCGCCGCGCAGATGCTTGGCCGAACTCTCGCCCATCACCCAGCGCACCGCGTCGATGATGTTGGACTTGCCGCAGCCGTTAGGCCCGACGATCGCGGTCAGGTTGCCCTGGATCGGAATCGTGGTCGGATCGACGAAGGACTTAAAGCCCGCGAGTTTGATTTTTTCCAGCTTCATGCCTGGGTTTTAGCGGTCCGGCGAGATTGACAAAGCTCGATATTATCGTCGAATTCACCACCGGATGGGAATTCGATTTCAGTCGTAGGACTTCCGCGACGCGGATGCGGGCAACTGGGCCGGATAGACTTGCCCAGGGCATGCCGGCACAATCACCGGCACGCCCGAGCGCGCGTGGTTAACGGATTCGGCGACGGATGCCACCGAAAGCGCCGCCGAAGCCGCGCGCCTCTCAATCGCCAAAATCACAACGCAAACAGTTCGCGCAGCAATTTCAGCAATTTCGGACCGACGCCCTTGACATTGGAGAGCTCGTCGAACGACGCAAACGGTTGCCCCGCGACAATATTTTCGACGGTCTTTTTCGGCACGCCTTTTAGCGCACCCAATTCGTCCAACGTGGCCTGATTGATCGACGCTCTCGATGCCGGCGCTCCGCCGGCAAGCGCTACCGGCTCGACTGGCTTGACCACCGATTTTTGGGTTTCGCCGAACTGGACATTGATGACATTATCCGACTCTTTACGAGTCGCCACCGCTTTCAGCGCCACATGGTAAGGAACGGCAAAGTTGATGCAATCCCGAGTTTCGTAAGCCACGCCGTTCCATTCCCGCAACATTAAACACAAATGCCAGCGACCGGCCGGCGGTTCGCGAAAGTCGGTTTCCAGGCTCAGCTCGCGCAAGCCGTGCCGACCGGCCAGTTCGCCGACCCGGACGCCGGCCAGCGCGAAACCGTCGAACTGTCCGCCTCGATACGCTTGGTCGAGCGCCCACAACTCCAGCACCAAGGTACCGCTGACATTGTCCGCGCCTCTACGGTTGGCAATTTCGCCGACATTCAGCCGAATCCGGCCATTTTGAAGGTCGTAACCGCAGTTCCCCAACAACAACAGTTCGGTCGCCGCCGGTTTTAGCGCTTGGGCCTGCACGAAGTCGTCGTGCTGGTAAGAGCATCCCGCTTGACCATCGCCAGCCTCGGCATGCTTGTACTCAATAAAACTCACTTCGATGACATTGTCCGTAGCGTGCCGGACGGTAGCCGTCTTAACCGAACGGTACGGCGCCGCGAAATTGACGAAATCGCGCGTTTCGTAAGCCACGCCGTTCCACTCCCGCAACATCAGCGTCAGTTGCCAGATCCCCTCGCCAGGTTCTTGAAACGCCAGATCCCAGGAAGCCGGGCCAATGGCATGTTGACCATGCAATTGGCCGATAACGACACCCGCCAACGGAACGCCGCTGAAATGGCCGCCTTGATAGGCTTGGCTTAAAGCCCAAAGCTCTAACGAAAGCGTTCCGCTGAGATTTCCAAATGACCGGTTGTTGGCTATTTCACCAATATTCAACGTAATTCGATTGCCTTGCATGGTATAGCCGTTAATACCGTTTAAACGCAACTCCGGAAACTCGGCATCGAAAATAGGGTTTTGTAATGCATGCATAAACTTTGACTCAGTAATTTAGGAAGACAAATTATATATCAAGCCTAGCATGCACCGTTATTATTTCAGGCGATTTAAATCTTATAAAACAATCATTTAAGCACCATTTAGGTGCAACAAAACCAAATTCGCCGCTCTATTTTGGTGAATGCTCA
>NZ_JBYMAP010000026.1:0-27379 GCF_057766305.1 Methylomonas sp. BG-2
AGTGGTGGCCGCCGGACAAATGAAATTGCGTAACGGTATGGCGGTCACCCCTGACCAGCAAGCCGCGCCCGGCGAGCGCGAGCCGGCGCCGTGAAACTCACCGATTTATTCATCGTTCGGCCGGTCCTGGCCAGCGTCGTCAGCTTGCTGATTCTGATTCTCGGCCTGAGAGCGTTGGATGTCTTGGAATTGCGCCAATATCCGAAAACCGAAAATACCGTCGTTACCATCACGACCGCCTATCCGGGCGCGGACAGCGACCTGATCAAAGGTTTCATCACCACGCCGCTGCAACAAGCCATAGCCGAAGCCAACGGCATTGATTATCTGTCGTCCAATAGTCGCCAAGGTAGCTCGGTCATCGAAGCGCACATGCGGCTGAACTACGATCCGAACGCCGCGGTCGCCGAGATTCAGGCCAAAGTGGCCGGCAAGCGTAACCAATTGCCGGCCGAAGCCGAGGATCCGGTGATTAGTTCGCAAACCGGCGACGACACCGCGCTCATGTATATTGCGCTGTACAGCGACAGTTTGCAGGACGCGCAGATTAGCGACTACCTGCTGCGGGTCGTGCAGCCTAAGTTACAGGCGGTTCCCGGCGTCGGCAAGGCGGCGATGTTGGGTAACAAGACCTTCGCGATGCGTATCTGGCTGGACCCGGCACGCATGGCGGCGTTGAGCGTGACCGCCAACGATGTCGCCGGTGTGCTGAAAGCCAATAACTACTTGTCGGGAATTGGCGCCACCAAGGGCAATTTTGTCAAAATCGATTTAGGGGCAACGACCGACGCGGTGTCAAAGCGGGAGTTCGAGCAATTGGTGGTCGCCAATCGCCGCGGCGTGCTGGTTAGATTAATCGACATCGCCGACATCGAACTGGGCAGCGAAGACTACGACACGGTCAACTGGTACAAAGGCAAGACCGCGATTTTCATGGGCATCGAGCAAGCGCCGGGCGCCAATCCGTTGCAGGTCGCGAAATCAGTCAAAGTCTTGTTGAAAGAGATCGAGCGCGACTTACCCAACGAAATGCACATCCTGCTGCCTTACGACGCCAGCCAGTTCATCGAGGATTCTATCCACGAAGTGTTTGCGACCTTGTTGGAAGCCGTCGCGATCGTGCTGGGCGTGATTTTTTTGTCGCTCGGCTCGTTCCGCGCGGCGCTGATTCCAGCGGTCACGGTACCGCTGTCGCTGGTCGGCGCCTGCTTTTTGATGCTGGCGATGGGCTTTTCGATCAATTTGTTGACGATGTTGGCGATGGTGCTGGCGATAGGCTTGGTGGTGGATGACGCGATTGTCGTCGTCGAAAACATCCATCGCCACATCGAGCAGGGCCACGGCCGTATGCAAGCCGCATTGGCTGGCGCCCGCGAACTGGGGCTGCCGGTGATCGCGATGACCACGACGCTGGTAGCGGTGTATGTGCCGATCGGTTTCATGGGCGGATTGGTCGGCACGCTGTTCACCGAATTTGCCTTCTCTTTGGCCGGCGCCGTGCTGATTTCCGGTATCGTCGCATTGACCTTATCGCCGATGATGAGCGCGCGCATCTTGCCGGAAGCGGGGCGCGGTGGACGCTTCGAAGTCTTGGTCGAGCATTTTTTCGAAGGTCTGGCCAACGGCTACCGCTCCGCGTTGCGGCGAATTCTGGAGTTTCCTTACGCGGTGTTGATCTTTGCGCTGTTGGTGTTGCCCAGTATTTATTGGATGTACGACTGGTCGGGCAAGGAGTTGGCGCCGACCGAGGACCAAAGCTTTTTGTTCGCGATCGCCAGTAGCCCGCAAACCGCGACGCTGCAATACAATCAGACCTATTCCCGCGAATTGATCCGGCATTTCGAAAGCCTGCCGGAGCATGAAGAAAGCTTTTTGATCATGGGTTTTGGCGGCGATACCAATACTGTGTTCGCCGGCATGAAAATGCCGTCCAGTTTCGAGCGCCAGCGCTCTCAACAAGCCGTCGTTCCGGAACTGCAAGCCAAGGTAGACGGCATCGCCGGATTTCAGACCGCCGTCGTGTCGCCGCCCAGCTTACCGGGTTCGGGTGGCGGTTTGCCCTTGCAGTTCGTCGTGACCAGCGATGCCGATTACGACAAGCTGGACCAGGTTGCCGAGCAAGTACTGGCGCAAGCGATGCAAAGTGGTAAGTTTGCCTTTTTGGTCAAGGATGTTCGCTTCGACCGTCCGAAATCGACCTTGGTGATCGACCGCGACCGCGCCGCCGATTTAGGCATCACGATGGAAGACATCGGCGCCAATCTGGCCGGCTGGTTGGGCGGGCAGTACGTTAACCGCTTCGGCTTGCAAGGTCGCAGCTACAAGGTGATTCCGCAAGTCGGCGATGCCGACCGCCAGGATTTGGCCATGTTGGACAGCTACTACTTGCGCGGCAGCTCCGGCGCCCAAGTACCGCTGTCGGCCTTGATTAAAGTCGTCGACAGCGTCGAACCCGGCAAGCGTAGTCAGTTCCAGCAACTCAACAGCATCACGCTCAGCGGAATTCCGGCTCCGGGTATTGGCCTTGGCGATGCGATGGCCGCGCTGGATGGCATTGCCGGCGAAGTGTTTCCGCGCGGATTCGCCGCTGATTACACCGGCGAGTCGCGCCAATACCGCCAGCAGGGCAACGTGCTGATTCTGACCTTTTTCATGGCCTTACTGATTATCTATCTGGTATTGGCCGCGCAATTCGAAAGTTGGCGCGATCCGTTGATTATTTTGATTTCGGTGCCGCTATCGATTGCCAGCGCCTTGGCATTTTTGATGCTGGATTTCGCGACCGTCAATATCTATACCCAGGTGGGCCTGATTACGCTGATCGGCTTGGTCGCCAAAAACGGTATTTTAATCGTCGAATTTGCCAACCAACTACAACAGCGTAGCGGCTTGAGCAAGCCGGCGGCGATCGAGCAGGCCGCCGCGATTCGGCTGCGGCCGATTCTGATGACCACGGTCGCGATGATCGTGGCGATGTTGCCGCTGTTGACCGCCACCGGCCCCGGCGCCGCCAGCCGCTTCGCTATCGGATTGGTGATTGCGTCCGGCTTGGGTATCGGTACCTTGTTGACGCTGTTCGTCGTGCCGCCGTTTTATCTGATTTTGGCAAAAGATCGCGGCGCCGAGCCGGTAACCACGCCCGCCGATGACCAAAGCCATGCAAGGTAACGGCTATTCGGAACGCCGCTGTGGCACAATATCCGCATCGGACGAATAACCCGGTACCGATAACTTGCCATAAACCAAAGAATTTGCTCGGGAGCAAACATGCGTATTGTCAGATTGAAAGTTTTGTTAACCAGTCTTGCACTCGGTATCGCGTCCGGCGGTCCGGTTCGGGCGGAAAGCGCCGAGCCGCAAGATCATGCCAGTCATCACGCCGCCGGCAGTTTCGAGTGGCCGGGGATCTACAACGGGTTTCTGCCATGCACGGATTGCGCGGGCATTAAGACTTCGCTGGCGCTGAACAAAAACGGCAGCTATATGTTGATGACCCAATTCGCCGGCAAATCGGATCGCGAATTTGTCGAGAAGGGTAAATTCAGTTGGGACGACAAGAATAAAACCATCACGCTGACCCCGAAAAACGGCGGTCCCAGCCACGTCTATCTGGCTGGCGAGAACGCGCTGACCCAGCTCGACGAACACGGCAATCGCATTACCGGCAAGCAAGCGGAACGCTACCAACTGCGCAGGACCGACTTCACCCAGCAAGCGCCGTCTCACGGCGGACATTAAGTCCGCGCCCGGCCGAGTTGTCGCCGTTACGGCGACAACCGCTCGCTGTTGGAAACCGCTTGACCCACTAAGGGCGGTGTTCAACGCGACGTCAGACTAGCCGCCATCGGCGTCAATTTGCCGGCTCGGGCGTCCATTCCGCATCGATGATTGCCGCCGGACGCTGCTCGCCCTTGCCGATTTCCAGTAAATCCCAGAATAACAAACCGCCGCCCACCGCGGTCATCAAACCGAATACCATGCGCCAAATCATCGCCTGCATGAACCAGGGATGATTTTGCGCGGCGAAATAACCGGCCCAGGTTGAGCCTTCAACAGCCCTTTCGATAAACGATTGTTCATAGCCGGCGATCAACAAGGCTACGGTCATACCCATCACCCCTAGATTGAGCAGGACCGCCGCGGTTTTCCAGCGCCAGCCATTGGCAAGCTCGCCGCCCATCCAGACGTTACCGCGCGCTTGCTGTGCGGCCAGATAGAAGAAGGCGATATTGATGGTCGCATAGGCGCCGAAGAAAGCCAGATGACCATGCGACGCCGACCACTGGGTGCCGTGGGTATATAAATTGATTTGCGGCAGCGTGTGCATGAAGCCCCATACGCCAGCGCCCAAAAAGTTGCCGAAGGCATGGGCAATGATCCAGGCCAGGGCAGGGTGGTTGCTATTTTTCAAACGATGGACGCCGGCATCGTAAATCGAATGCACCACCATCGCTACCAGCGGAATCGGCTCCAGCGCGGAGAAGAAGCCGCCGATGGTGAACCAATATTCCGGCGTCCCTATCCAGAAATAATGATGGCCCAGGCCTAAAATGCCGGAACCGAACATCAACGCCACTTCGATATACAGCCAGGTTTGCACGACTTTACGGCGCACGCCCAGCAATTTCATCAAGCTCCAGGCCATGATGCAGCCGACCAGCACTTCCCAGGTGGCCTCCACCCACAAATGGATCACCCACCACCACCAGTATTGATCGACACTTATGTTGGTGACATAGAACATGCCGGCCAGATACAAACCGGCCAAGGCCACCAAATCCAGCGTCAATACCCCAGCGATGCCGGACCATTTGCCCTTGGCAAAGGTGGCTGCGACGTTGTAGAAGAATGTCAGCACCACGACCACGATGCCGATGTCGGCCCAGCGCGGCGCTTCGATGTATTCGCGGCCTTCGTTAATCAGCCACAATGAGGTGTCGGTGCCGCTGCCGATTTGAATCAGCAGGTAAACCAGTACCACGATGGTGACAGCGCCGGTCAGCACCCAAAACGCCAGTTGCCCCCATTTCAGGCCGACAATATCCACGCCGCTTTCGTCTTCCAGAAACCAGTACACCGAGCCGAGAAAGCCGTACAGCATCCACACCACCATGGCGTTGATATGCACCATGCGGTTGACGTTGAAATCGAGGATTTCGTATAAAAAGCTCGGGAAGATAAATTGCAAACCGGCCAGCAGGCCGAACAGCAGTTGTGCCATGAACAACACCATGGCGACGGTAAAATAATGCACCGCCAGTTTTTGTCCGCCGCTTAGATTCGGATTGGCCATGAACTCGGCATGCGTTTGTTTGCAACCGGCCCAGCAGGCGGCCGTTTTTTCTTGATAGGCTTGTAGCGTCATCTATTTGTCCTCTTCGCCGAGCGCGATGAAATTATGCGGGAAGCCGTTGGTGTCGATGGATGACATCCATTTCAGGAAAGCGACGATGGCTTCGGCTTCCGGCGGCGTAATGTCCAGGTTGGGCATCTTGCGGTTGGAGCCGTAGGTTCGGGCATTTTTTTCAGGATCGAGCAGGAAATTCACCATCATTTGCTCGCGGGATTCCTTGGCGCCCCAGCCTTGATCCAGCCAGGCTTTGGTCAGGTCCGGCGCAAAATAGGCGCCGTTGCCGAGCAAGGTATGGCAGTTCATGCAGTTTTTGGCTTGCACGGTTTTTTTGCCGTGATCGACCAGTTTTTCCGCTTCTGCTTCGCTCAAAGCTTTGCCGAACAACGGCGCGTCGTCGCCTATGGTCGGTTGATAGCGCTGTTTGGCCTTGTCGAAGCGGTAGCTGACGTCTTTGTTAATCACGCTGTAAGCGGGTACGCGCGGGCCGCCGGCGCTGATTTGTTGCATAGAATCGAAGCTTAGAATTACTAGTAGCACAAAGGAGCCGCCGGTGACCCAGATCGCGGTTTTTTTCCAGAATGTTTCCGACGCCCAGCGTGGGATTTGTTCAGTCATGATGACCTCCGTGGGGGTTGAGATGTGTCGTCCTGATGCGTGGCGAGACATAGACGCCAAATGAGCCGTGGCATCCAGCCATAGCCCAGCGCCATCAGCAGTGACAGCACCAACCAATAATCGCTAAAGCGATTGACGTAGCTAAATAAGCCGACGCAAATCAATAGCGCAACATAACCGAGTCGGGCACCCATCAGAAAAACCCTGGCGCCGCTGATTTTGTGCCAAGCGTAGAGTCCAGCGTATACCGCCGCGAGCAGAATGATTAGCGCCGCGCTGAAAAAACTCAGGAAAAAATCGGATAATGCAACAGGTTGAATCGGCATGCGCTCGGCTCCGAAAGTTAAACATGGATTACATATGCAACTTATGGCCAGTGTAGTGCTCATTAACCTTTATTTCAAATGCAACTTTAGGAAACAGGGATTATGCAACTGACTGCTCATACGGATTACGCGCTCAGAGTATTGATTTATCTGAGCCGCAATACCGAAAAATTGGTGACGATCAGCGAACTCGCGGAGTTTTTCGGCATCTCCAGAAACCATTTGGTCAAAGTGGTCCACAAATTGGGAGTCAAGGGATTTGTGCGAACCGTGCGCGGTAAGGGCGGCGGTATCCGTTTATCCAGGCCCGCTTCCGAAATCAATATCGGCGCGGTGGTGCGGGAAGTGGAAGGTCGGTTTCAGATGGCCGAATGCTTTAATCCGCAAAAACAAGGGGTTTGCGCATTGCAAAACGGTTGCGGTTTGACCGGATTATTGAGCGAGGCGGTCGAGCAATTTTTAGCGGTACTCGACGGCGCGGCGCTTAGCGATGTGGCGCTGGAACTGTAAAGTCCAAAAGCGGCTAGCGGTAATGATCGCCAACGTACGGGTTACTCTTGCGCTCGGCGCCGAATGTCGACATTGGACCGTGACCAGGGATGAATTTGACGTCGTCGCCGAGCGGCCAAAGTTTTAAACGTATCGAGTCCAGCAACGCTTGATGGTCGCCGCGCGGAAAATCGGTGCGGCCGATCGAGCCCTTGAACAACACGTCGCCCACGATGGCCAGACGCGCGTCGCTATCGAAAAAAACTACATGGCCCGGCGTGTGGCCGGGGCAATGCAGGACCTGTAAGGTATTGAGTCCGACCCGAACGCTGTCGCCGTGTTGTAACCAGCGGTCCGGTTTGAAGATCTTGGTTGGCGGAAAGCCGAACATCCGACATTGCTCGGGCAACAGCTGAATCCAGAAATCGTCGTCTTGATGAGGACCGGCAATCGGCAGCCTCAATTGTTCCGCTAGCGCCGCGACGCCGCCGACATGATCGAGATGGCCGTGAGTGACCAATATCGATTCCAATTCGGCGTCGTGTTGCGCGACAGCCGCCAGCAGTAGATCCAGGTCGCCGCCCGGATCGACCAAGGCCGCCTTACGGCTGCGTTCGCAAACCAGCAGCGTGCAGTTTTGCTGGTAAGCGGTGACCGGAATAATCTGGTATTGCATCGTTAAATATTCAACAACAAATGCGCCGGTGCTTCCAGGCATTCCTTGATGATGCCGAGAAATTGAACGGCTTCCTTGCCATCCACCAAGCGGTGGTCGTAGGACAAGGCCAAATACATGATGGGCCGAATCACGATTTCGCCATTCTCCACGATCGGTCTGTCCTTGATCGCGTGCATGCCCAAAATGGCACACTGCGGTGGATTGAGGATGGGGGTGGACAGCATCGAACCGAATATCCCGCCGTTGGTGATCGTAAACGTGCCGCCGCTGAGATCCTCGACGCTGATGGAACCGTTACGGGCTTTTTGGCCGAAGTCGTGTATGCCTTTCTCGATACCGGAAAAATCGAGCTGATCGGCGTCGCGCAGGATCGGCACGATCAGCCCGCGTGGGGTGGTGACGGCGATGCCGATGTCGTAATAGCCGTGGTAGATGATGTCGTTACCGTCTATCGAGGCATTGATGGCCGGGAAGCGTTTTAAGGCTTCGATCGAGGCCTTGACGAAGAAGGACATAAAGCCGAGCTTGATATTGTGCTTGGCTTCGAACCTGTCCTTATATTGGTTGCGCAAATCGATGACGGCTTTCAGGTTGACCTCGTTGAAGGTCGTCAACATCGCGGCGTTTTGCTGGGCCTGCAACAGGCGTTCGGCGATTTTGGCGCGCAGTCTGGTCATGGGTACCCGTTGTTCCGGACGCAGACTAGCCACCGCCGAAGCCGACAAAGGGGCGGGGGACGCTTCGATGGCCGAGTCCGCCGGCTTGGCCGCTTGCTGATCTTGCAAATAGTCCATCACGTCGCTCTTCAGTATTCGGCCGTGTTTGCCGGATGCCGGAATCGCCTGTGGGTCGAGTTCGCGTTCGGCAACGATTTTACGGACCGAGGGGCTCAGCACCGGCTCGGCGCCAACCGCCGCCGGCAAATCACCGGGTTTGTTCGCGCTGTCGTCCAATAACGCCAGGACCTGACCGGCGACGACCGTGGTATCGTTCGGGATCAGTATTTCCTTCAGTACGCCGGACCGGGGTGCCGGAACCTCCAGAATCACCTTATCGGTTTCCAAATCGGCTAGGTTTTCGCCGGCCTCGGCCCAGTCCCCGGCTTGCTTGTGCCACGCGACCAGATTGGCATCGGAGATGGATTCGGGGAGGCTGGGGACCAATATTTCAAAGCTCATGAGTTGTTCCTTCGTTGCTGCCGTAAAGTGCGGTATGGACTACCGCTTTTTGTTCGTTGAGGTGGGTCTTGTAATTGCCTACCGCCGGCGCGGCGGAAGCGACGCGGCCGGCATAGCTGATAGTAATCTCCGGGGAAACGTGTTCGATAAAATGGTGTCGGCTTTGGTACCAGGCGCCCTGATTTTTAGGCTCTTCCTGACACCAAACGATATGCTCGATGTTAGGATATTTATCCAATTCTTGCTTGAATCGCTCGTTAGGAAAGGGATAAAGCTGTTCGATGCGGACAATGGCAACGTGTTTTAGGCCGTCTTGGCGGCGGGTTTCCAGCAAATCGTAATAGACCTTGCCGGCGCACAGGATCAGCCGGGTCACATGAAACGGATCGATATCATCAATTTCCCCAATAATGGTCTGAAACCCGCCGCCGGTCAATTCGTCCAGCGTCGATACCGCCAATCTGTGGCGCAGCAGGCTTTTGGGGCTCATCACGATCAGCGGTTTGCGGTATTGGCGCAGCATTTGCCGCCGCAATAAATGAAAAATTTGCGCGGGTGTCGTCGGCACGCAAACTTGGATGTTTTGGTCCGCGCACAGCTGCAGATAGCGCTCCAGACGGGCGGACGAATGCTCAGGTCCCTGGCCTTCGAAGCCGTGCGGTAGCAGCATCACCAGACCGCTGAGCTTGCCCCATTTGGTTTCACCGGATGCGATAAACTGATCGATCACGACTTGCGCGCCGTTTGCGAAATCGCCGAATTGAGCTTCCCAGATAACCAGTTTATCCGGCTGCGTGGAGCTGTAACCGTACTCGAAACCCAGCACCCCGGCTTCCGATAGCAATGAGTTAAAAATTTGCGGCCGGCCTTGGCGGTCGCTCAAATGTTTCAGCGGGATATAGTTTTCGCCGTTGACCTGATTCAATAAAATCGCGTGGCGATGCGAAAACGTGCCGCGGCCGATGTCCTGGCCGGTCAGGCGAATGTCGTAGCCGTCCATCAACAACGTGGCGTAGGCCATGTTTTCCGCAAAGCCCCAGTCCATCGCCAAGTCCCCGTCGGCCATTTTTTGGCGATCGTCCATCACCTTGGCGACCCTGGGATGCAATTCGAAGCCGGGCGGCAAACTTTGTAGCCGCAAATTGCAGAAACGGATACGTTCGATGCTGACCGTGGTGTCGATCGGCGTATCCCAGTGTTTATTAAGGTAGGGTTCCCAGCGCGCCGAGTAGGAATAGACCTTGTTATCGATGATTGGCCGGGAAACCGGCTTGCCCTCGTTCAACAGCTGCATGTAATGCTGTTCGATTTGCTGAATGCCAGCTTCGTCGATCACGCCTTCCTGCACCAGCCGTTGGCCATAGATTTGCGGCGGCGTGGCGTGTTGGTGGATGGCTTTGTACATCATCGGTTGGGTCGCGGCCGGCTCGTCGGCCTCGTTGTGGCCGTGGCGGCGATAGCAGATCAAGTCGATAACAACATCCTTATGGAAGGTCATTCGATAATCCAACGCCAATTGCGTGATGAAGACCACGGCTTCCGGATCGTCGCCGTTAACGTGAAACACCGGTGCCTGAATCATGTTGGCGACATCGGTGCAGTACAGCGTCGAACGGGCGTCGAACGGATTGCTGGTAGTGAAGCCGATCTGGTTGTTGATCACGACATGCACGGTACCGCCGGTCGAAAACGCCCGGGTCTCCGCCATGTTCAGGGTTTCCATCACGATGCCCTGACCGGCGAACGCGGCATCGCCGTGTATCAACACCGGGAGAATGACGTCGATACCGCCGATGCCGTGCCTATCCTGGCGCGCCTTAACCGAGCCCTCGACCACCGGATTGATGATTTCCAGATGCGAGGGATTGAAAGCCAGGGTTAAGTGGATGGGCCCCCCCGGCGTGGCGATATTCGAAGAAAATCCCATGTGGTATTTAACGTCGCCGGTCAGAGCGCCCGGCATCGACGTGTGCGTGCCCTCGAATTCGCCGAATAATACCGCCGGACTCTTGCCGAGGATATTGACCAAGACGTTGAGGCGGCCGCGATGGGCCATGCCGATTACAATTTCGGTGACCTTGCTTTCGCCGGCGCGTTGGATCAATTCATCGAGTATCAAAATCAGCGATTCGCCGCCTTCCAACGAAAAGCGTTTTTGACCGACATATTTGCGATGCAGAAACTTTTCCAGACCCTCGGCGGCAATCAGCTGTTTTAGCAACCATTGGCGCTTTTCCGGGTGACTGGAGAAATCCGGCTTGGCGCCTTCCAATTTGTTCTTGATCCAACGCTTGGATTCATCGTCGACGATATGCATGTATTCGCTGCCGATACTGCCGCAATAGATTTGCTGCAAAGTCTGGATGATCTCCCGCAACGGCAAACGATCCACCCCGCACAGACCGCCGGTATCGAACAGCGTGCTCATATCGGCGTCGGTCAGGCCGTAATAAATTGGCTCCAGATCGGCGGGCATCGCCGCGATTTTCCCCAACGGGTTATTTCGGGCGATTTGATGGCCCTTGACTCGGTAATGATTAATTAAGCGAGCAACAGCGGATTGCTTTTTGACGCTTTGCTCGGTAAACCCGCGCATTTTGGCAAGTCGGCCCGGTTCCGCGATCGCCAGTTTTTCGAAACGCTCGACAATGATGCTATGCGGCGTATCTTCGGTGGAGCCGCGATGAATATCGTCGAAACGCCGCCGCCAGACTTCCGAAACCGTATTGGGATCGTGCAGGTATTGTTCGTATAACGATTCGACATAAACGGCATTGCCACCGTAGAGGGAAGATGATTCTTCGAACAGTTTTAGCAGATTAGTCATATCCGGGGCCGCTGGAATCGCAAGTAAGGAGCATTATGGTAGAGCTAAAATGATATATTACCAAGTAGTAAGTGCGGGACCGCGCCGGTCGATATATCCGGCTCGGGCGGCATTTTAGCCCTGGGAAGCGTCGGAAATCATATGTCTGAAAATAAAGTCGTTATCAAAATAAATTACGATAAATCCAGAGCCGGTCAAACCCCGGCAACACCCAAAATGGTCACTATTTGGCATACCGGTCGAATTGCCGCGGTAACTGGACTCGTTGTGGCGATTATCGGGGTGTCCGTATGGTTATTCTCCGGGGATAGCGAGCAAACCCCGGCGCCCCCTATAGCGGAAGCCGTGCGGACCGCGCCGGAAACTATTATAACCTCCGACAATTCAATGCCGGTCCCGCAAATTGAAACGCCGCAGTCAGTGGCGCGAAAATCGCCGGGAGAAATTCCGGCTTCGGCAAACTCAATCTCGGGGCAGAAACATCAGCCGGCTATCATTTACTCCCGGAAAGTGATACGAGCCTCTTTAACCTACGGCGTAAAGGATACCGAGCCGACCGAACAAGTCAAATCGGCTACCGTTCAGATCCGGAAGGAGCCGGTCGAGTTATATTACTTCAATGAAGTGAGAAACATGAAAGGTAAGACCTTGTTTCACCAGTGGTTCAAGGATGGGCAGCTAGTACTTAAAAAGGCCGTCGAGATAAGAGATAATAAAGCCAGGGTTTGGACTGCTAAAAACTTGTCTTCCAGGGATAAGGGTCAGTGGCGAGTACAGTTGCTTGGAAAAAAAGGTGAGCTATACTCAGAGGCGGGGTTCGATGTAATCCAATAACGGTATTTTATTTATTACAAGTTGATGATAGAATCCGTTGCGTCATTTAATTATCTGAGGAATATATGACTGATTTAACTACTTTATCCGAATCTGAATTGCAAGCAGTTATCGAAAACGCCGAGAAAGTCTTGAAAGACAGACAATCCAGCAAACGCAAGGAAGTAATTGCTCAAATCAAGGACTTGGCGGCTTCTATCGGCGTTGGCGTTGAAATACATGAACTCGACAAAAAAGCCGAAAGAAAAATCGGTAAAGTTGCCGCGCGTTATCGTAATCCGGCGGACGCCAACCAAACCTGGTCCGGTCGAGGTTTAGCGCCGAAATGGATGCAGGAATTACTGGCCGCTGGCCGAGACAAAGCGGAATTCGAAATCGCTTAATCGATCGAATTGGTTTTCAGACCTGCTATCCAGGTCCGTAACCGATTCGCTATCCAGTCGGCATCATCCAGCGGTAAGTCGTGGCCAGCCCAAGGATGGCTGTGGATGGGCAATTGCCAACGCTGGCTAACGGCACTAGAGCAGGCCGGAGCGACCAGTCGGTCGCCGAGGCCGCTCAATACCAACCACGCGATGGCCTCCGGTGGCGTTTTCGGCCGGTATCGGGCCGCCGCGATTAATTGTTTGGCGGCGTTACTCGGATATACCGGGCGATCATGTTGTATTTCCCGCCAAGCTTCAGCAGACTCGTCAATATCCCTAGGACGATTCGCGACCAGTTCCAAAATGCGGCGCTCCCGGCGACCGATTTCCCGCTCCAGTAAAATAGTCGCCAACGCCCCGTAGCTTTGCCAGCGTAGCCGCCGATAAAACGGACTCACGCCGGCGAAACTGGTATTGATCAGGCAACCGGCGGCAACGTCTCCGGGATAGCGGCAGGCCCATTCCCACGCGACCATGCCGCCCAACGACAGCGCTAACAGCGTGACGGGCCGCTCGAGCATGCCGGCCCGATAGGCGCGCTCGCGGCTTAGCTCCAGGATGCCGCTTATCGTAGTCGGGCAGGCCTCCCGAAAATATCGGCCGGTTCCGGGTAAATCCAGGCAGGTGACCGTGGCGGCCGGAAAGGCGGAACGCAGGCGTTGGGGAAAGTCGCCCCAATGAGCGGCCTCCCTAGCCAGGCCTCGCAGCAGCAACCAATGGCGTCCGGCCTCACGCATACCAATTCGCCAAGGCTTGGCGGTGCAAGGTCTGTTGGCGTTCCGGAGCGAGCTTGGCCCAAGCGCCGGGATGCAGCAAACAGCGGTAAAGGAAATCGAACAGGGTCAAGTGACGGCGCATGATGCGTTGTTGACGATGCGGCAGCAACGGATGAAATAAGCCGTGGCGTTGGAACAAATGTGTCGGATTTTTGCGCAACCACAGCCAGGATCCCATTTCCAAGGTCAACGGCAAAAACAATTCGCCGCCGGCGTGGCGCGTGGCGTAATCGTCATAAAGATAGTCCCACAAATCGCCGCTGATCACATATTCCTGGCTCATCGGTTCGATTTTGTAAACGTGATGCGGGTAGCAAGCGTCGAACAGTTGTTTCAACGCGCAGGCCTTGGCGATGTCCGGATACGGGGTGCGATTGGAGGCGTAGGGAAACCACAATCGGTCTTGTATCCCGAAGCCGGAATGCAGGTCCACCGCGATCGCCAGCGGCGCTGGAAATAGCTCGTCGTGGACGACGCGGCACAGCGCCTGAGCTTCCTTTTCCATCCGCGATTCGTCGCCCCGGTACCAAGGCAAACGCGCGCTCAGCCGTTGACCGCTGTACAAGCGGGTTTTGCCGACGCTCTCGACCGGCGAATTGCGCATCAAATCGACCCCGTTACCGTTACAACGCGTGCCTCGAAACACGCCGACCGGATTCACAATCGGCATAAACACCAGCCGCGACTTGGCCAAACGGGCGTTAAATTCCTCGTCCCAGTCCAATAGGGCGGCGACGGTCTGCATATAGGCCAGGATCACTTCGGTGCCGATTTTCTCCAGGCCGTGGATGCCGCCGAAAAACGCCAGCACCGGAACATCCGGGCTTTCGGAACCTAGACGGATGCAATGAATCGGGAATTCGCGGCCCTTGTGAACGACGGTATCGACGACTCGGCATTGGGCGCGGTCGCCCAGACGCGCGACGACTGCCTCGAGTTCTTCGAGTTCGGAGAAAGCACGTTGCATGATGGGCGTTACCCCGCCAATGATCGCTCGATATAGCGTTGACGTTTTTTGGGAGCGATTTTGTCCACCTCGACCATGATCAAACTGTCGATGCAATTGTTGAAGTCCGGATCGATGTTGAAGTCGATGAAATGGCAGCCGTTATCCACGCATAATTCCACGTATTGCTTGTACAGGGTCGGCACCTTGACGCCCAGCTTTTTCAGCTCGGAATTGAGAATCTTGAAGCTGGTCGAATAGTCGCCGGCGAATTCGGTGGCCGCGAAATTTTGGCCGGCCTCGGAAATCGCAAACGGCATCCTGGCAATCGCCTGGGGCAGCGTGGCGCCGAATTGCTGACGGTAAAACCCGACGATCAGCTCCTTGGCGGCGTAAGGGTAAGCGTTACTGATACTGACCGGCCCAAACAAGTATTTGATGTCGGGACGTTCGCGCAAATAGGCACCGATGCCGTACCAGAGGTACTCCAGACTGTGCTGACCCCAATAGCGCGGTTGCACGAAGCTGCGGCCCAGCTCCAGGCTGTTCGGCAGATAGCCGGCGAACTCGCTTTGCAAATCGAACAAGGTTTGACTGTAAAAACCCTCGACGCCATGGCTGGCCATGATGCGCGGACCGTCGCCGACCCGGTAGGCGCCGACGATTTCCAGATCGTTGTCGTCCCACAACACGATGTGGCTGTAATAAACGTCGAATTTGTCCAGGTCCAGCGCCAGCCCGGTGCCTTCCTCGACGGTGCGGAAGGTGAGTTCGCGCAGGCGGGCGATTTCGCGCATCACCGGACAGTCGTCGCGGAATTCGTAAAGAAAGATCTTTTTGGCATCGCGGGTTTCGCCAAGCAGACGCGCTTGGTATAAGGCTTTTTTGATGGCCTTGGTGTCGGACGGATGCACCACCGTCGCCACCGTGTCGAACAAGGCCGCTTGGTTTTTCTTGCCGAGATTCTGTACGTGCTTGCGAAAGCGTTGGCTGATTTGTTTGTTGGTCTGCTCGGATTCGGCATACGCTTGGTAGGGGATAGGCGCGCCGACCCGAAAACTGATTTCCTGGCCTTTTTTATTGAACATCTCCTTGACCAATAAAAAGGTGCCGAGCGGTTTGTATAGCGTTGACATGCTGTAAAACAACGCGGAATTCTTGGCCTTGATATGAATCGGCAAGATCGGGCACTGGGCTTTGCGGGCCAGTTTCAAGAAACCGGTTTGCCATTTACCGTCGCGTATGCCCTTGGGCGTGATCCGCGATACTTCGCCGGCCGGAAAGAAAATGATCGCCTCTTCATTTTCCAACGCGTCCAACATGATTTTGTAGGTGTTTTTCAGGTTTTTTTGCTCGGACAGCACGTCCACCGGCAAGAAGATCGATTGCAGCGGCTCCATGTGGTAGAGCACTCGGTTGGCGACGATGCGCACGTCGGGGCGCACGGAGCGGATTAGTTTCACCAAAGCCAAGCCGTCCAAAGTGCCGATCGGGTGGTTGGCGACGATCAGCAAGCGTCCCTCGGCGGGAATGTTGTTATAGGATTCGTTGCCGACTTGGTAGCTGAACTTGAAATAATTCAGTAGTTTATCGAGAAAGGCGAAGCCGCGCAGATGTTGGTTTTTGCGGATGACGTCGTTGAAATCGTCTTCATGTATCAGTTTTTTCAATGCCTTCAGCAGCAGTTTGTTGTCCTTGCCGAGTTTCAGGTCGGGGTAAGTCTCGTGCAAAATGCGTTCGGCATCGATCATGGGCGAATATCCTGGTCAAAACAGTAGTTGCCGGGATTCTAGTGGCCGAATATGTCAGAAATATGTCAGCGTTCGGCGCCGAGGAGCCGCGCCGATGCGGATGCGCTCGCGGCTCGAGCGCGTTTTTCCCGCGCTCGAGCCGCTGGATCGCTCAGGATCGCTCAGGATCGGTTTATTGAACGGCGCATTGCACTCTGGTGCAGAGCCGGACCTGACGGCGGGCGTCCAACAGGTTGATGATGCCGTTCCGGTCCAGATCGGCCGGGTCTTCGCTACCCCGCGCCGGCCGGTTACGTAACGCGAGCAGAGCGTTCAGATCCTGCTGGTCCACATCGTTGTCGGCGTCCAGGTCGCCGGGGACGACCATGTGCTCGCAGCTATCGGGCAAATGGTTGGCGTTGATGTCGCCGGTCCGACGCCGATTGATGTCGCTGACATCGGACACGCCGTTATCGTTGCAGTCCGGATACACATTCAAATAATAGACATCCTGTTCGCCGTTATAGGTCGCCGAATATGCCACGTGAGCCCCGAATGCGTCCGAAACCAAGTGAGTGTAATCACCCAGTTTTTGCGCTCCCCGCGGATAGCCGATGTGGGTGTTGAACACCGGCGTTACCGGCCGATTCTTGCTCCAGGTCAGGCCGCCGTCCCAGGAATAGGAATAATACAAGCGCGACAGCGCCGGCCGCAGATTGTCGCGGGTGTCGTACCAGACCGCGTCTATCCGGCCGTTCGGCGCCACGCCTTGCATTGCGAACCACTGGTAGGCGTCCTTGTGCGGTGTGTCGTCGTTGATTTTAATCGGCGCCGACCAAGTCAGGCCGCCGTCGCTGCTGCGAATGAACTTGACATCCAGGTTATCGGCGCCGGCGGGATCCACCGAGGTCATCAAATAGATATTGCCGTTTAGCGGCCCGTCGGATTGATCGACATGCACTTGTAAATCGCCCGGCGGACCGTATTGATTGGGATTGTTCTGAAACTGGAACATGACCGGCGAGCCGCCCATATCGACGGTTTGAGTCGTGAAGCTTGGCAACGCGGCGGGATCGCGGGCGTTCAGCGAGGTCGCCAGCAAATATTTGCCGAATACCAATTTGGCGCCGACCAATTCGCCATCCTCGCTACGGCCGCTGACATAGGTTTGGCCAGCCGGGCCGACCGCGATGGTGCCGAACGCCGGACTCTCCGGAATGGCGACCGGCGCCTCGAAGCTGGCGCCGCCGTTGCTGGAACGCGTAAAACGGCGGTCGTCCAGACCCTCGCGCCAGACCAGATAGACGTGGCCGTCGCTGGAGGTACCGCTGCGATCGATGCCGATCCGGCCCTTATCGGCGCCTTCGCCGTAAGCGTAAACCGGCGCGCCCCAACCGACACCGCCATCCGTGGATTTGAAAACCTGAACGTCTTGAGCGTAGCTGCCGGTTGCATCGTAATGGAGGTTTTGATAGTAAAAATCGCCGGCCGAATCGACGTCCACCATGATATTGGTGCGTTGTTCGCCCGGCGTGACGACGCCTGGGAAATGCCAGGACAGCCCGCCGTCGTCGCTGTACGCCCAACCGCCCTGGCGATTGCCGGACGCGACCGTCGCGAACTGCTTCCAGCCGGCGACCAAGCGCTTGGGGTTATTGGGGGCTTGGGCGATGGTCGGCTCGTGCGCGGCGTCGCCGGTAACGTTGCGACCGCCGGCATCGACGTTCATTTGCACACTGACGAACTGTTGGTAAGCCACGGCGTTTGCATTGGCCAGCGGCGCTTGCGCGCTCAACAGCAGCAAGCACGCGGCCTTGCTCGGATCATGACGGCCAGCATTCATCGCTTGACTCCACGCCGGCGGGTGCCGGTCCAGCCAAGTAATCCCGCGCCGAATAACCAAACCGCCGCCGGCACCGGCACAGCGGCCACTTGACCGCAACCGGCGAAACTGCCGACCCCCAGGCAAAAGTCACCGACATCGGCTTGGCGGGCACCGCCTAAAAAATCGGCATTCTCCGGACTCATCAACAAGTCGCCGCTGAATTGCCAGTTATTGGCGTCGGCGACTACCAGACTCAAATTCGCCAAATCGAACAACACCATGCTAAAGCTGATGTTGTTTTGCAGGTACCAGCCGCCCGGCGTGCCGGCCTGTCCCAAGTCGTCCCAAGCGGCTTGCCGGTTGGAGACGCTGTAACGCAAACTGAAGTCGCCGGTCACCAGCGAACCGTTGTAGTTGCCGCGAAATAATTCCACGCCGGTCATGCCCAGGCTACCGGTACCGGCTAGCGTTTCGCTATTGATGGCGAAATTGGGCGTCGTCGCTTTCACGTAGCGATTTTGGGCCTGACCGCTCGGATTGGCGGCGCTGATCGGCGTGATGTCGTGCACCAGATTCAGCGCCGGAATTTCGGTTCTGCTGGTATTGCCGAGATAGAAGTAGGAGTCGCTGAACTGGGTGTAGTCGGATTGCGTCGTGTCGAAGTACTCGACCAGAAACTGACCGGGCGCGCTGGAGCTGCCACCCAGCAACACTGCCAAGGCCTCCCTGTCGTATTGGGTCGTAAACGTGCCGCCCAAATCGGCGTGCAGCGCGGTTGCGTGGGCAGGGGCCGGCGCGCCGGCGCTCAACGCGGCTATCGCCGCCACGGTATACCAATGCCCGACTGATGGCTTGATGCGCTTAAACATGACGAACCTCCAAACCGAATATTGTGGTTCGGCGGCCTTTGGCGCCCACAACGGCTAAGCCCGTGCCGAACAGCCAGATCGCACCGGGCAACGGTACCGCGCTCACCTGACCGCATCCGCCAAAGCTGCCCGCGCCCAAGCAAAAGTCGCCGACCTCGGTCAGCGCGCTGCCCATCAACATGCCGGCATTTTCCGGCGACATTGCCAGATCGCCGCTAAATTGCCAGTTGTCGGCATCGATCCAGCGAACTTTTAGGTTAACGAAGTCGTAGACCGCCATCGTGAAATAAATATTGTTGTCCAGATACCAACCGCTTCCGCCATGCTCTTGGCGAGCGGCGTCGAAACGTACCGCGAAATCGCCGTTGACCAAGCCCGCGCCGTTGGGCGGGTAGTTTGGCGCGAAGAAGCCTTGGACGCCCGCCAAACCGACTTGGCCGGCGGTGCCGCCGGTCAGGTTGGCGGTATCGATGTGAAAGTCTGCCGATGTGGCTTGCTGAAAGCGTTGCGCGGCTTGACCGGTAATAGTGCTGCTTATCGCGGTCAGCGCGAAGGTTTGGTTCAGCGCCGGAATTTCGGTGGTCGCGATTTGGCCCACCAGAGCGCCGCCACTATTGGCGGGATTGGTCGGGTCGGCCGCCGCCGCGTCCCAATAGGTGCTGAGGTAATAACCGCCGGCGTAGGGTGCCAGCGCGGTAGCGTCCAGATTCATCGTAAACGTGCCGGCGTTCGGCGCGTTCAGCACCAAGGCCATCGCATTCGGCGACAGCGCCAACGCGGCAACCAAGGCGAGTCCGAGGCGGATTCGGTAAATAGGCAAAATAGGCATCGCATTTCCTGTTAAGACGTTGAGCAAGCCGCGCCAGCACAGTCTGACGCGGCGGTGAATACAGCGCTGATCGAACCAGCGTTTCGCTGGTTTAAGCCGCCGGCTGCTTGCGGCGCGTCGCACCGACCCAGCCGATCAGACCGCTAGCGAACAAGTAGACGGCGGTTGGTAGCGGTACCGCCGCCGGCAGGTTCATCGACAGCGTGCCGACGACCGCGTCGCTGGCGGAAATCCCCAAGAACGATCCCCAGGTCAAGCCGAACGGACTGGGGTACTTGTTGCTGCCGTTTCCGAAAATCAGATCGCCGCTCAAGGTCGGTTCGCCGCCGGCGTTCACGGTTTCGCTGGCATTGGTCAGTTGCAAAAAGGTGGTGCCGGAGAAAAACTGGTCGTAAGTCACCAGATTCCAGACGCCGCCGATTTTTTGCAGACGAAAGTCGTAAGGCGTCAGCGAGCCGTTACTGGTGCCGGGTACCGACATGCGCATGCCGCCGCCGAGACCGATTTGGCCGCTGGCGGAGTTGCCGACCTCCATCGTGGTCGCTTGCAACGTGCGGTTGACCGCGGCGTAACTGATCGTGGCGAGATTGGTGTTGATCGGTAGCGTCATGTCGATGGCCGATGCAATGCCGCCGACGGTATCGGCGGTAATGGCGGTCTGGTTGTAGCTGGCGTCAAAGAAAGTATCGATCCGCCAACCGCCGGTGACGGCGGCGAAGGCCGCGTTGTCGATTGATATGCCGACGCTGCCGCTGACGAGCGCGGCCTCGGCGCTGGCCGGCGCGAGAAGTCCGCCCAACATCGCAATGGAAAGAGCACCGGCGGTTGCGAGTTGCAATCGGTAACTGTGTGTTTGTGTCATGGCAAGTCCTTTAAGGGTCGAAATAATGAAAATGTCCGGCCGCAAGGCGCACGTTTCCCGTAACGCCGGACCGAGTTTTCAGTCCGGCGCTGGCAACGAATTTGGCATTACGGGCAACCCGGCGGTCTTTTGGTCGAAAATCCGTGGCTTTCCGGCTCTGTCTCGCGGCGGATGTGGCGTTTTTGCCGCCGGTCCCGGCGGCATCACTCTAGTTTCTTAACTGATCTGTGCGTTGGCTCCTGGTGTGCTGGCGACCTAATAGCGGTACGCGATGTTGAAATACAGTTCGGTATCCGCGCCGGGTGCGACCCGGCCGTCGAAATAATCGAAAGGCCGATAATACTGTTCGCCGCTAAGGTTTTTGACGGTGGCCGCCAATTTCCATGCCGACGTTTCGTACCCCACACTGGCGTCCAGGCAGTGATAATCGGAGGTCTTGAAGCGGTTGTCCTTGGATAGATAGGCGCCGGCGCTTAAATTCACGCCCAGCCCGATCCGCCAACCGGGCAGTAAGGACGCCGGCAATTGGTAATTCAACCACAGCCGCCCTGCGTGATCGGGCACCTGAGGCAAACGGTTACCGGCCGGAACCCCGGCTTTATCGTCCCGGTAGCGCGCCAGCGTATAGGCATAATTGCCCAGCAAATTCAGTCCTTCCGATAGTCGCCAATTCAAGTCCGCTTCCACCCCTTCGGCGCTTTGAGCGCCGGCGGCGGTCGAGCGTTGCAAGGCGTCGCTCCCATCCGCCACCGCCACCCGTTCGCGGTCGATACGGTACACGGCAAGCTGGCCGCGCCAGCGACCGTCGATATCGAATTTCAAACCGGTCTCGACGTGGCGCGCCAATTCCGGCAACGGCGTATCGGCAAACTCGACGAAGGGTTGGCCGCGCATGCCTTCGCTGTAACCGGCAAACCAGGTCCAGGCCGAACCGATGTCGACGGCGACACCCAAGCGGGGTAACCATTTCTCGGTGTCGGTATTGGCTGAGCGGCCGCTCGCGGTATTTCGAAAATCGATCGCCACCTTGCCTCGACGCAGGCCGGCCAGCAGATGTAGGCGATCGTAAAAACTGCCCTGCCATTGCAGATAGCCGCCGTAAATCAGATTGCCGATAAACTGGTTGGGCTGCGCCGGTTCGGGGACGGCATACCTTAACCCGAAGTGGGGTTGGGCGAGGTCCACTAAACCGGTATTCGCCAAATCGGCGCCGATGAAGCCAATGTCGTCGAGTTCGCCGCGGTCGGCACCGATGACCAACGTGTGTTCGCTGTTTTCCGATGCGAACTTTCCGGTCAGATAGCCGAGCAGGCTGAACTCTCGCTGGCGTTGATACAACTCGGCGTTAACCAGCCCCCAAGCGGAGGCGCCCAGTGCGCTCAGCGGCCGATCGGCGATAAAGCCGTCGTCGCCGAACAGCGTTTGCACCCGCTGATCGAAACTGGCCCGAGACACGCGGCTTTTCAGCGTGATTGTCCAGTGTTTATCCCAACGATGCTCGAACTCGCCCCAAATCGCTTGGCTGTCCGAACGGCTTTGGGGCGCATCGACCGGGCCGATAAAACTGTCCGGCGCGAGCCGAAACCGGCCGGCTATCGCACCGGTGGCCGGCAAGCCTTGATATTCGGTTTGCCGCCAATGCGACAACTTCGCGCGCAACGTGAGCTTGTTGCGATCGTTGTCGGTGAAGGTCAGGGCCGGATTCAAGTTGTAACGCTGGGTCTCGACCGCATCGACGTGGTTGCCGGCATCGGTGAATTCGCCGGTCAGCCGCAACCAAACCCGGCTATGCAAAGGCTGATTGATATCGAAATTCGGTTGGAAGTAGTCGTGAGATCCGGCCCGGAAGCCGAATTCGCCGAAAGCCTCGGGCCGAGGTTGCTTGGAAATCAAATTCACGACACCGCCGACCGGGGCGCCCGAGCCGCCGGCATGGAGCAGGGCATTGCAGCCTTTTAGCACCTCCAGGCTGGCTACGTTAATCGTGCTTTCCCGGTCGCCGGGGTTGTAATACTGAGTAAAGCCGTCCAACAGCTGCTCGGACGCAAAGCCGCGAATGAGTGTGCCTTCCAAGACCGGCGAATACAAGGGATTACGCGCCACCACGCCGCTGACGTTGCTTAAGGCCTCGCTGACCGTGACGGCTTGCTGGTCGTCGAGCAGGTCGCGGGTGACGCTGGCGACCGTTTGCGGAATATGTCGCACCGGCGTGTCGGTCAACGTGGCGCTGGTCATCCGGTCGAGGGTATACCAGGCATCGTCGGCCGGTTGGACAATCGGTTTGCCGATGACCGTGACCGGCGGCAACGCAACCGGCGCCTGCCGCGGGTTGGCGGGGTGCTTCCCGGTCTCGAGCGTGATCGTGCGGGTGTCCAGAAAGCGGAAGGTCAACCGGCTGTTTTGCAACAGGGTGCGTAGCCCTTGTTCCACGCTCATGCGTCCGCGCAGGGCCGGCGCGCTTAGACCGCGCAAGTCGTCAACCGGAAATACCAATTCAAGATTCGACTTGGCGGCGAATTCGATCAGCGCGTCGTTCAACGGCTGAGCGGGTATGTTGTAGTCGATTCCGGCCGGCTCGGCCAACACCGGAATCCAGACCAGCGCGCCGCTCAGTGAAGTGACCACGCACAGCAACGCGATCTTGTCGACGCCCGCGGCCGGCGTGGCGACTTGGACTGAGCGGTAATGGCGGTCGGGTGCGGAGCGGTGTTTCAAACGTCTTCCTGTGTTGAAAATGACTGTCTTCAATAAGGAAGTCGTTCGAGCGAGAAAATCGACTACAAAAAAATCAAAAAAATATCTGAGAGCATTCCAAACGCCGAAATAAACAGCATTTCGCCGCCCCACTTTTCGAAAAATCGCAGTCATGGCTTAAGTGCAAGCGGGAACGTAATCGTGGAGATCGGGCGGGGGCCGCGCCCGGCGGCGAGCGGGAGAGTGAGAGGATTAGCGATGCAAAACCGTCCAAAACGGTCCTAGCCGGGACGATTTTAAATTCAAGGCCAAGCTTAGCGTTTTCAGCGCGCCATCCGGATCGTCCAAGGCAAACACGCCGCTGACTCGCTGCCTGGCCAATTCGGTATCGCTTAGGAAAATCCTGCCGTAGCGATAGCGTTCCAATTCGGCAACCAATTCCGCTAACGGCTTGTCGTTGATGATTAACCGACGCTGCCGCCACGCGCCGGATTGATCCAGCCGCGCCGGGGCGGGGGGCGCCAAGGACCGGCCTTCTCGCAGTTCGACGGCTTGGCCGGCCGCGACTTCGAGCTGGGTTTCGCGGCCGGTGCTGACCGCGACGGCGTGTTCATTGACTTCGATCCGGGTCAAGCCGGCGTCGGTTTTGTAGACATCGAATATCGTTCCCAGGGCACGCACCGTCACATCGGCGGCCGCGACTTCGAAGGGCCGCTTGCTGTCCGGAGCCACGCTGAAACTGGCCTGGCCGTGATGCAATACTATGCGGCGAAGTCCGGCGTCGAACTGGACCGAAATCGCGCTGTCGGTATTCAACATCAGCCGGCTACCGTCGCTTAGGCGGATATCGCGCCATTCGCCGGTTTGAGTGCGATAGTCGCTAAGCATCGCGTCCAGCCAGTGAGCCTGACGCGGTAGAATCAATTGCGTTGCCAATAACCAGGTGGCGGCGATGGCGGCCGCGCCTTGTAACCGGCGCCGTTGGCGCGGTTTGGAATGGTTCCGGTTTGTCAGGCCAGGCTTAACCGAAATGGCGGCGACATCGCTGGGTTTTTCCGGTTCATGCGCCGCCAGTACCATGTCCTGGAACAGGGTTTCCGCCGCGTTGTAGGCGTCGGAATGGCTTGGATCGCAGGCCAACCAGCCGGCGAATTCTTCCAGGTCGGCGTCGGTCAATTGGTCGTCGCGCAGCCTGATCAGCCAATTGATGGCTTGTTGCTTAATCGTGGTGTCGGCAAGCTCGTCGGAGGAATCGGACATGCTAAGGCTTGGAGAGGCGGGCGGTAATGGCTGCGCGAATGCTTAGTCGGCCAAACGGTTCGCGCAGTGATGCATCGCTTGCGCCAATAGCTTGTTCACCAAGGACTTGGAGATATTCAAACGCTCGGCGATTTGCGAATAGGTAAGACCTTCGACGCCATGCAGCAGAAAAGCTGTTCGGCATTGTAGCGGCAATTCGGCTAATGCGCCGTTAAGCGCTTGCAGGCGCTCGCGACCGATTAGAACCTGTTCGGTGTTCGAGCTTGGACAAGCAACGGTTTCGGCGATGGTTTCCAGGGTTTGTTCGGTGGCGTGACGTTCGCGCACGATGATTTTACGTTGATAATCCACCGCCAGGTTCATCGCGATTCTAAAGGCCATGGCTCGCGCATTCTCGGGCGCTTGCTGTTCGACGACTTGCCGCAAGCCAAGATAGGTATCGTGGGTCAGTTCGGCCGCGATGTCCGGGCATTTGATGCGGCCGGTTAAAAATCGCAATAGTTCAGCGGCTAACGAGTCGCTCCAATACGAATTGCTATCGGTCGGATTTCTTAAAGTCATGAATTTTAAGTAGCGGCTCAATCGGCTATCGCCAAATCCGGTATCGGTGGCGGGGTACCACCGTAAAGCAAAAATGGGGCCGCTTGGTTTAAATGCCGCAATATGCGGTGGTCCGCCGCGGTCGCGCGCTGACCGACTGGCTAAAAAACAAGGCAAATCACGGAACGAGCGTTTGTTAAATAACATAGATAAAAAAATGGGAAAAAGGCGCTGCGTATTTTGCCGCATAGTCAATCCGGTAGCCTCGAAATTGGCCTATAATTGGCCTCTTTAAAGCGCAGGAGATCGCTGATGAAAGGCTTGCACCATGTTCTCATCCCGACCATATTAATCGTGTTGCCGGAATTAGCGGCCGCCGAACTCTTCAAATGCAGCGAGAACGGTAAGATCACTTACCAGGCCAAGCCTTGTCTGAACAAGGCCGCCGAAAAACAAGTGGATATCGAAATCAGCAATCCGGAGCGTAACGCCAAAGCCTTGGAAAGGCTGAAGGCAGTCGAGGCCGATTACCAAGCCAAAAAGGAACAGGAAGCCTTGCGGGAAAAAGCGCGGCACGAGGCCGCGTTACGGGCCGCCGAGGTCAAGGCGTTGGAGCGCAATGCCAACGCCCAGGTCGATCAGTCCGAAGCGATGCGCAAGCAGGTCAAGGAACTTGATAGCGCCGAAAACGTGCGCGGCTCCATCGTCGGCGAAAAACTGCGCTGAATTCTTCCAGGCCGGGCAGCCGCTTGGCTTGGGGAGAGTGGCCGCCGGTTTAGGCGTATTCGATATGTTGCAAGGCCAATTCCGCCTGCAGCCACTTCAACCAACTGTCCATGCCTTCGCCGGTTTTCGCGGAAACGGCCAGTACTTTGATTTTCGGATTAACCTGCTTGGCGTAGCTTATGCACTGCTCACTGTCGAAATCCAGGTGCGGCAGCAGGTCAATCTTGTTCAATAGCATTAAGTCGGCCGCATAGAACATATCAGGGTACTTAATCGGCTTATCCTCACCCTCGGTCACCGACAATATCACCACCTTATGGGCTTCGCCCAGATCGAAAGCCGCCGGGCAAACCAGATTCCCGACATTTTCGATGAACAGCAGGCTGTGCTGCTCGAGTTGTAGATGCTCGAAAGCGTGGCCGACTCTGTGGGCGTCGAGATGGCAACCCTTGCCGGTATTGATTTGCAGAGCCTTGACACCGGTGGCGCGTATCCGTTCGGCATCGCGGGCGGTTTGCTGGTCGCCCTCGATGACCGCGATAGCAAATTGGCCTTTTAGGCGCTCAATCGACTCGGTCAACAGCGTGGTTTTTCCTGAACCGGGACTGGAAACCAAATTCAACGCCAAGATGCCGCGCTCGGCCAAATATTTGCGGTTTTCCGCTGCGTAGCGGTTGTTGCCCGCCAGAATATCCTGCTCGATCTGTACCATGCGCGCCGGTGTCAAACCGCTGGCATGCGCGTGTTCCGGGCTCTCGGCTGAATGATGCGGGTGATGATGATGGTCGTGATCGTGTCCGTGATCGTGTGTATGGGGATGATCGTGATGATCGTGGTCATGCGAGTGATTCAGGCCCTCGCCGCAGCCGCAGACGCCGCACATTATTCTACCTCCAATTCCTTGATGCGCATTTGATGACCGTCGGTCACCTGTAATTGATGACTGCCGCATACGGGGCATTCGTCGTAAAGTTGCTGAACCTCGACGGCGCGGCCGCAGGGCAGGCACCAAGCCAGACCGGGAACGGTAACGATTTCCAGTCTGGCGCCTTCCGCCAAAGAGCCTCGGACCACCAAGTCGAAACTGAATCGCAAGGCTTCGATTTCGACCCCGGCCAGCGCGCCTATTTCCAGCCAAACGGTTTTCACGTTGCGATATTGCTGAACGGACGCCTGTTGTTCCAGGGTTTGTAAAATGCTCTCGCAAAGCGACATTTCATGCATGTGTTAATTTGTTGAAATTTCAAGCGACCAAAAATAAAAAATTCCGAACATCCAGCAACGCTTCATACGCGCGATGCGACAGCGTTTCCACCGGAAAATACGCTGGTCGGCGGCCCACGGCGCCATTCGATTTAATGGGCATCGGTATCGTCATCCCATTCCAATCGGTATTCCACGCAAGGGTCGATGGCCGCTATCCAAAGCGAGGCTTGACGTTTCAATGTCTCGCCATCGCCGCGCAAGCGATACAAACCCTGGGCGACAACGCCGTCCGGATGAAAATTCCACTCGGTCGGTGCCACGATTTGGTAATCGTACACCCGATCTTCGCGCATATCCAAACGATGCAGTAGTAGGCCGCGCGCCGCGGTG